>JBHHYG010000138.1:0-8900 GCA_046757445.1 Acidobacteriota bacterium | reverse complement strand
ATGAACGGCACAATCGATTTCTTCTGCCAGGAGCGCCGCTTCGATCTCCTTCAAGAACAAGCCCTTGCCCCCTACCGTTGCCAGTGGCCGATCCAGGATCCGATCGCCACGGGTACGGATCACCCGCAGGTCGACCTGCAACTCGGGATCTGCCTGGCGCAGCAAACCGGCGACATGCTCGGCCTGCCAGAGGGCCAGGGGGCTGCCACGGGTTCCGATGACCAAGCGAGACAAGGGAATCAGTCGTCGAGACGGTAGAGGCGACGCAACAGATGCAGGATCTGCTGGCCCCGGCCGTCGCGAGCCTCCTCCTTGAGCGCAGTGATGGGGCGGTGCAGCAACTTGTTGACCAGGCCACGGCTCAGCGCCTCGACCGCCTTCTCTTGCTCGGGGCTCAGTGACGCCAGCTTGCGCTTGGCCCGCCCCACCTCTTCACGGCGTAGCGTCTCTGCAAGGCTACGCAATTCCTTAATTGTCGGTGCCACATCTCGACTGGAGAGGGTGCCGACGAACCGCTCCAGCTCCTCGACAACCAGCTCCTCAGCCGCCTCCGCCCGGCGTGAGCGGCTGGCGAGGTTTTCCTCCACCACCCCCTGCAGATCATCGATGTCGTAGAGGTAAACATTATCGAGAGCGTTGACGCCCGCCTCGATGTCGCGCGGCACGGCGATATCAATGAAGAAGATCGGCCGGTAGCGACGCTGCGGCAAGATCCGTCGGACGGCCTCGACGCTCACCAGTGTATGCGGGGAGGCGGTGGAAGCGATGACGATGTCGGCGTCGACGAGAGCAGCGAGCGATTCTCCCCAGTCGACGACCTGGCCGTTGAAGGCAGCGGCGAGACGCGCAGCCCGTCGCGGCGAGCGATTGGCAACCAGCACCGTGTCGACACCATGCTTGACGAGACGCTGGGCAGCCAGCTCGCTCATCTCTCCGGCACCCAACAGCAGCGCCCTTCGACCTCGGAGATCCCCGAAGATCTTCCTCGCCAACTCCACCGCCGCGGTGGCGATGGAGACGGCGCTGCGACCAATGCCGGTTTCCGTGCGCACGCGTTTCCCCACCACCAACGCTCGATCGAGCACGGGACCGAGCACCGGGCCGACCGTGCCGACAGAACGCGCGGCGGCCAGCGCTTCACGCACCTGGGCGACGATCTGAGGCTCACCGATCACCATCGAGTCCAGGCTCGCGGCTACGCGGAACAGATGAGCGATGGCACCGGTGGCTCGATAGCGGTACAAGTGGGGTGAAAGCTCCTCGAGCCGCTCACCGTTGTAGTCACAGAGGAAGTTGGTGAGGGTGCCTTCGCCGTCTCTGGACTTCTCTATCTCGGCCACGACCTCGACCCGGTTGCAAGTCGACAGGATAAAGCACTCTCGTACCCGCGGCACCGAATCCAGGGCGGTCAGAGCCTGGCGTAGCTCGGCCGTGCCGACGTGAAGCCGCTCGCGCACTTCCAGTGGCGCCGTCTTGTGGCTGAGCCCGACCAGCCGCAAGTTCATCGCCGCGTCCTCGAAACTGTCTTCCACGACTTTCCTGTGAGTATCAAAAAGTTTGCTAGGTGCCTGGGTGAAAACGCCCGCTCAGAAGCAGAACTCCGAGCAGGATGCCGGTAACCGAGAGACCGCCAACGATGGCCAGGTAGGCGGCCTTCCGCCCGCGCAGCCCGACCGCCCAGCGCCAGTAGATCACCGCCATGTAGAGTGGCCAGCCAGCGACTGCCAGGCTGGTCGTAAGGTCCCAGCTCCAGCGCAACTCGAGCGACGACCAGATACCCACCGCGGCGGTCATCAGGCTGCCGGTGAGCAGGACGAAGCCAACCGATAGCGACTTGTAGCCGAGGCGGTCACAAACCTCCAGGGAGGGCAGACGGCGAAACAGATAGCCGGGGTGCCGGGATTTGACCTGCTGCTCCTGGAGCAGATAGACGAGGCCGGCGACGGCGGCCAGGAAAAGGGCAGCCACAGCCAGCAGCGATAGCGACACGTGCAGCCACAGCCAGGTTGCCTTGGGCACCGCCTGCAGGGGCGCCAGGAGTCGCAGATCCCCCGACTGCACGAACGCCAACAGCGCCGTCAGCGAGGCCAACGGCAGCAGGAAGCTGAGAAGGGCCGGCACCTTGTAGCGCCAGACCATCAACATGGTGAACAGCACCAAGGACCAGGCAATGAAAGAGAAGCTCTCGGAGGCCGAGGCAGCGGTAATCCAGCCGCCATAGATGACGCAGGCCGACCCGATCGAGATGGTGTGGAAGGCGAAACCCAGGAGTGTAGGGAAAAGCGCCCGCCCGGCCTCGTCGAGCCGATTCTTGACCAGCAAGGCCAGCGCGACGGCGGAACCACTCAGGTAACCCAGCAGGGCCAGGCCCAAGGTCAACGCAACCATGGTATCGACACCTTCGGGCTGATTGAAAGAAAGGTACCACAGACCGGCGTCGGCCGTTCGCGTTCGGCTAGCGGAGAAGGGTCCAGCCCCCTTCGCCAGCTTCCCACCACCATAGGGTAACCCGCCCGGTGGGTCCGTACATCCTCAATGCCGCGCCGTCGCCATGCCGATCGTGAAGGTACAGCGTCCCGGCGCTGCTGCCACCGTCGGGCGAGCAGGTCAGCAGCGACGCCCGACCAAAGGCCACCCCGCCAATGCCTGGCGAGCCTCCCGACAGCGGTGGCACGCCGGCCGGCCGGCCCGGGTGTACGTCAGGGTAGACGAACCGAAGAACGCGTGCCGGCTCCAGTGGCAGGTCGACACCGGCAGCCAAATCAGTCCGCCGTAGGCCGTCGCCATCACCGTCCACCACCAACTGCCAGTTGAGGTTACCGGCATCACTGGCGAGCGCGAGACCGTGAGCACGGCCGGATGCCTCCGCCGCCGCCTGCAACCTTCTTACCGTGGAGCCAAGGCTCTGAACCGTTCCACGAAGCTGTTGGCGAGCCCGCCAGTGAACGAAGGACGGGCTCACCAGTTGCAGCAAGATCAAGAGCAGCGCCAGGACGACGACCATCTCGACCATGGCGCCGCCGCTGGCGACTGTCGCCCGCCCTGACGACATGGTCGGCGTATCGGGGTCCGGCGGAGGCAGGGTAACCGACGAGTTTGCAGGGTCACCGCTGGTCGCCACTCTTCCCCTTCTTTTGCTTCTTGGGCTTCTTGACGGTGAGGTGGGGACGCAGGCGTTCCAGATAGCGTTCGCCGATGCCGCGAACGTTTAACAGGTCATCGAGGCGTTCGAAGGGTCCGAACTCCTCGCGGAAGTCGATGATCCGCTGTGCCAGTGCCGCGCCGATGCCGGGAACCGTCTGTAGCTCCTCGAGGCTGGCGGAGTTTACCTCCACCTGCTTTGCCGCCGACTTCTGGGCGCTGGCTTGGATGACAGTGTCGATCTCGTGTCCGGCCGCGGGTGCAGTCCAGGCCGAGACAACGGTGACCAGCGAGGCCACCAATACAGCACGGGTAACGGGGACGAGCATGGTCGCTCCTCCTGTACGGGCGAACCCGAAGCGCTGTTCGCCCGCGGGCGAGACCGCGACCCAGGTTGTCTCGAAACAACCCTCCGGACGCGGTTGTGGTTGAGGCGTTCATCTGGTCAAGAGGTGATGGCCACGAGCCACCGATTTCCGTCAACAAGGGAGGTGATGAATACCCGTTCGGAATACTGAAGGTTCGAATGGCGCTGCATTGACCGGCATCGGGGCCCGTGCTAGCTTGGCCTCTCTCATTCTGATCCGCGTAGTTCTTCTCTTGCCTTACCCCCTCGATTGAAGATGCCTGACGACGAGCAACTCCGTGCGTCACCGCAGCCCGGCGCTGCAACAGCGATCACGCCCAAGTCCGAAGACTTTGCACGCTGGTACATCGACGTCGTGCGCCGCGCCGAGCTCGCCGACTACACCCCCGTCAGGGGCTGCATGGTCATCCGCCCCTATGGCTTCGGACTGTGGGAGAACACCCAGGCCCTGCTCGACGCACGCCTCAAGGCAAGCGGCCACCAGAACGCCTATTTCCCGCTGTTGATTCCCGAGAGCTTGCTGCAAAAGGAAGCCGAGCACGTCGAGGGCTTTGCTCCCGAGGTCGCCTGGGTCACCCATGGTGGTGCCGATGAGCTCGAAGAAAGGCTGGCGGTACGACCCACTTCGGAGGCAATCATTTGCAGCCTCTACGCCAAGTGGGTGCGCTCCTGGCGCGACCTGCCGCTGTTGATCAATCAGTGGGCCAACGTCCTTCGCTGGGAAAAGGTAACGCGCTTCTTTCTGCGCACCACCGAGTTCCTCTGGCAGGAGGGCCATACCGTGCACGCCACCGAGAAGGAGGCCGAGGAGGAGACGCTTCGCATTCTCGACATCTACCGGGCGTTCCTCGAGGAAGATCTGGCGATTCCGGTGGTCGCCGGTCTCAAGAGCGACAAGGACAAGTTCGCCGGCGCCCTGCGCACCTATACGATCGAGGCGCTGATGAGCGACGGCCGCGCCCTGCAGGCCGGTACCTCTCACAACCTCGGGCAAAACTTCTCCAAGGCCTTCGGTATCCGCTTCGAGGATGCCGACCAGCAGCTACGCTACGCCTGGACGACCTCCTGGGGTGTGTCCACACGCCTCATCGGGGCGCTGATCATGGCGCACGGCGACGATCAGGGCCTCATGCTGCCGCCTCGCATCGCCCCCTACCAGGTGGTGATCGTGCCCATACCGGGAAGGCACTATGCCGAGAGCGTCCTGCCAGCGGCCCGCTCCCTGCAGGAACTGCTCTCCGCCACCGGGTTGCGGGCCCATTTGGACGACCGCGAAGAGTACACCCCAGGCTGGAAGTACAACGAATGGGAGCTACGCGGGGTACCGCTTCGCGCCGAGGTCGGACCCCGTGACGTGACCAAGGGGCAGGCGGTGCTGGTCCGTCGCGACAACCGTGAGAAGAGCTTCGTGCCCCTCGACCGGATCCCGGCCGAGGCCACGGGGCTGCTCGACGCGGTGCAAGGTGGACTGCTGGAAAGAGCCAGGCGCTTCCTCCAGGAAAACACCCGGCCGGCCGACGACTACGAGACCTTCCAGCAAATCATGTCGGGGTCCAGGGGTTTCATCGAGGCCCGCTGGTGCGGCAACCGGGACTGCGAGGAAGCCATCCAGCAGGATACCGCCGCCACCCTCCGCTGCCTGCCCCTGGAGCAAGGGCCGCCGACAGGCACCTGCGTGCGCTGCGACGAGCCCGCCCAGCACCAGGCGGTCTTTGCCAAGGCTTACTAGTCCGAGCTTCTCGACAGCTCGCGGCCCTTGCGCCCGCTCGCTTCACGACCCGTCGAGAGATTCGGGCTAGCGACCTTTCAAAGCCTCGTAGCGACGGCGAGCTCGCCGTGCCTCTTCTATTCGGCCGAGCCGTTGGTAGGCTTGGCTGAGCACCAGGTAGGATCGGGCGACGTCAGCGTCGAGGGCGATGGCCTGCAGGACGGCGTCCACCGCCGCTTTCGGATGAGCCGATTGCAGCCGCGCCAGCGCCAGTAAATAGAAGATACCGGCATCCCGTGCGCCCTCCCAGCTGCTGTCGTCGAGCGCCTGCCGGAGAAACTCCGCCGCCCGCGACGACTCCTCGGCGCGGACGAGAGCGAGCGCCAGGTCGTGGGCAATGTTGACGCTGTGCTGGCCCTGATCCCATAACCCTTCAAACATCGTCGCCGCCTGCCGGTACTCCCCCTGGTCGTAGGCAACTAGGGCGAGCACTCGCTGCGCCGCTGAAGCGAGCCCCGGGTCGAGGCTACCGGCCGTGCGGGCGAGGGATGCGGCCTCCCCAAACCACCCCTGGCGGCGCGCCTCCTCCGCCTCCTCGAGCAGGCCCACGGCTGGCTCTCTTCGCAGGAGGTCGACCGGGTCCGCTGCGGCGATGTCGCCCTGCCGGCCGGCGGCCATCGCCGCCTCGCTTTTCAGGTCCTCGGCTTGTTGTATTTTCTTATACTCTCGGCGCTCCGCCTCGGACTCCTCGCTCCTGCCGGCGGCGGAAAGCACTTCGGCCAGCAGGTAATAGACTCGCGCCTCGGAAGGATCGAGCTCGAGCAGCTGGCGCGCCTGCTCTTCGGCCACCCTCAGGCTACCTTGCTGCAGGGCAACCTCCGACAGGAGGAGGTGTGCCTCACGATTTTCGGGGTCGAGCACCAACGCCCGCGAGAGCGCCTTGTACGCGCTCACGAGCTCGCCCTTCCGGTAGTCGAGAAGGCCGCGGTTGGTCCACACATCGGCGTTGTCCGGGTCGAGATGCAGGGCCCGGTCCAGCTCCATTTCGGCACGATCGAACTGCACCAGGTTCAGGTACAATCGCCCTAGGAACAGATGCACGAGAGCATTCTCGGGGTCGAGAGCGGCCGCTCGCAGAAGCGGTTCGCGGGCCTCGGCCAGACGGCGCCGCGCGAAGCGCACCATGCCGAGGAAGAGAAAGGGGCGAGGCCGATCCGGCGTGACCTCTGTGGCCCGCTGCAGGGCAGCGTCAGCGTCAACGAGGTGGCCACCGCGCCAGCGCGCCAGCCCCAGGTAGAAAAACGATTCCGGCGGCGCATCCGGCGCCTGCGTTGCCCGCTCGAAGGACGCCGCGGCAGCATCCCATTCCAACCGCTCCATCGCCGCGAAACCCTCCTGCATGTCCCGATCGGCGGCGCCCTGGAGAAAAACGCCGGCAAGCGCAGCCTGCACCGGCAGGAAAGCACAG
Organism: Acidobacteriota bacterium; assembly: GCA_046757445.1. GTDB lineage: Bacteria > Acidobacteriota > UBA890 > UBA890 > UBA890 > JBHHYG01. Next base: position 2,216 of record JBHHYG010000138.1, on the reverse strand, counting down.
AGCAGCAACAGCAGGCTGCCGCATGACGACCGGGTGCGGGGAAATCGGGCACAACCCCGTACGAGTTGGCGGATGGATCGTGCGCGCGGTAGCGTAGCGAGGATGCGAAGCCGTTCGCCCTCCGTGTTGCGTGTCACCAAATGCCTGCTGTCCTTCCTCGCCTTTGCCGGGGTTCTCCGCGCCGGCCTACAGGCGGATGCGAGAGCCGTGCCGGTGGCAACAAGACAAGCGCCGGGCGCCATCGACGACCGCGAACCGCCGCGCTTCACCAACCGCACCGGCGCCGCGGGCATCAGGGTGCGGAACGTCACCGGCACTCCCCATAAGCGATTCATCATCGAAACCCTAGGCTCCGGTGCCGGCTGGCTCGACTACGATCGCGACGGCGATCTCGACCTCTACATCACCAACGGCGCCACGCTCGAGGGAACCCCCGACGGCGGCCTACGCCCTCGGCCCGGGCCGCCCAACGTCCTCTATCGTAACCTCGGCGGCAACGCTTTCGTAGAGACAGTGTCGGGTGTCGAGGATCGCGGCTGGGCCGGCGGTTGCGCCGTCGCCGACATCGACAACGACGGCTTTCCCGATCTCTACGTCACCAACAATGGCGCCAATGCCCTTTACCGCAACCTCGGCGACGGCACCTTCGAGAAGATGGCGACCTCCGGCACCGAGGATCCCGCCTGGAGCACCAGCGCCGCCTTCTTCGACCTCGACGACGACGGCTTCCTCGACCTCTATGTGGCCAACTACGTGGACTTCGACCTCGACCACCCGCCGCAGCCTGGCAGCTCGCCGAACTGCCAGTTCTTCGGGGTGCCGGTGATGTGCGGCCCCAGGGGCCTTGCCGGTGCCGCCGACAGCCTCTTTCGCAACCAGGGAGATGGGCACTTTCTTCCCCGCCAACGGCAGGCCATGCGTAGCCTCCGTCTCTACGGGCTGGGCGTCGCCCCCGTAGACTTCGATGACGACGGTGACATGGATCTCTACGTCGCCAACGATTCCGTCCCCAACTTGCTGTGGCGCAACGACGGCGGCTACCTCGTCGAGGCTGGCTTGGAGTCCGGCCTCGCGGCCAGCGGCGACGGCCAGGAGCAGGCGGGCATGGGCGTGGATGCCGGCGACATCGACGGCGACGGGTTGCCGGAGCTCTTCGTCACCAACTTTTCCCACGATCGCAATACTCTCTACCACAACCTCGGCGGCGGCCGCTTCATCGACACCAGCCTGGCCAGCGGCCTGGCTCCCTCGAGCTTGCCCATGCTGGGATGGGCTGCCAAGTTCCTCGACGTCGACAACGACGGCGACCTCGACCTGTTGACCTTCAACGGCCACGTCTATCCCGAGGTCGACGACTACGACCTCGGCAGTACCTATCTGCAGCCACCACAGCTGTTCGTCAACGCCGGTAGCGGCACCTTCGCGGCCCTTCCGCTACCCGTCGATCGGAGCGGCGCACCAAGATGGAGCAGCCGGGGAGCCGCCTTCGGTGATTACGACAACGACGGTGACGTGGACGTCTACGTGGTCAACATCGACGCTCCCGGGGCCTTGCTGACCAACGACACCGGCGGCGGCAACTGGCTGGGGGTACAACTGGTCGGCCGCGACAGCAACCGTGACGGCATCGGCGCCCGGGTCAGCGTCGTGCCCGCCGGAGGCGCCCCGCAGGCGCGCTGGGCCTACACCGGCGGCTCGTTCCTGTCGAGCAACGACTCGCGGGTGCTGTTCGGGCTGGGCCCGGTCTCGCACCTCGTCGGCCTGGAGGTACGTTGGCCGAGCGGGCAGGTGGACCACACCGAGGGGCTAGCGAGCAACCAGTGGCTGTGGGTGACGGAGGGCCGCGGGGTGACGGCGGTCAGGGCAGTTGGTCCAAGTAGACAGCCGGTAGGTGGCTGAAGCATCTGGCCGGCTCTGACGAACTGGTCGCCCAGCTACTACCGATTCCCCCGGTTCAGGACACTAGCCCGAACTTCTCAACGGCTCGTGAAGCGAGCGAGCGTAAGGGTACCGAGGACAAGGCGCGCGCCGGTTCGAGGGCGCAGGCGTTCTCATGCAGTACGTCGAGCCCTCGAGCCAAGCGCAACGCAGTCATCGCCTGCCATTGCGCTTGCGCAGCCGCGAGCTGTTGAGAAGTTCGGGCTAGCCCAATGAGAAATGCGGGCTAGCCCGCATTTCTCAACGGGTTGCGTCGCGAGGGCGTGGGAAAGGGTGCG
>JBHHYG010000137.1:0-8989 GCA_046757445.1 Acidobacteriota bacterium | reverse complement strand
GAGGACGAGGCGGCCGCGCTCGGCGCGCCGACCCTGCGAATCCAGACCTACCTCGCCAATACCATGGAGGCCAACGGTGGGTTGCTGCCTTACTCAACGGTGACCGCTGTAGAGGAGCACGGCCTGGAACCGGCTGCCGCAGCGGCGGCAGCGGCGCAATCCCGCACGACGAAGACCGCCGGCGGCGGGCCATTTCCGCCACTGCGACTCGTCGACGGCTCACCGGCCCCGGTGCTCGCAGCGGACGAGATTCTGCTCAACGAATGGGCGGCGAAAGACCTCGAAATCGGCGCCGGCGACTCCCTGCGCATGAGCTATTACGTGGTCGGGGCCCACGAGGAGCTACGGACCGATGCCACCGAATTTCGCGTTGCTGGCGTTCTCTCCATCGCCGGGCTCGCCGCCGACCCGGCTCTGACCCCTGACTATCCCGGCATCCAGGATGCCGACGATATCTCGCAGTGGGACCCTCCCTTCCCCGTAGATCTCGACCTGGTGCGACCCGTGGACGAGGCTTACTGGGATGATTACCGCGCAACTCCGAAGGCTTTCGTCTCCCCGCAAACCGCGCAGCGGCTCTGGAGCACACGCTATGGCAGCACGACCTCGGTGCGCCTCGGCGTGCCCGCCAGGATGGAGCCGCAGGAGTTCCGGGCCGCCTTTGGCTCCGGCCTGCTCGAAACGATCAACCTGCCGCTGTTCGGGTTCCGCTTCCTACACGTGAAAGAGGATGGGCTCAGCGCCGCCGCCGGAGCTACCGATTTCAGCGGTTTGTTCATTGGCTTCAGCTTCTTTCTGATTATCTCCGACGCCCTCCTCGTAGGGCTTCTCTTCAGCCTCGGCGTCGAGCAGAGGGCCAGCGAGGTGGGGTTGAGACTATCGGTGGGATACCCGGTGGCCAAGGTGCGCCGGCAGATGCTGGCCGAGGGCGGCCTGCTGGCCGCCGGCGGTGCCGTCGTCGGCTTGCTGGGAGGCGTTGCCTACGGCTGGCTGCTGATGGTCGGACTGCGCACGCTGTGGTTGCCGGCCGTCGGCTCACCGCTTCTCTTTCTCCACGTCGAGCCCGTGAGCTTGATCATCGGCTGGCTTTCGTCCGTGGCGGTGGTTCTTGTTTCCATTTGGTGGACGGTCAGGAGATTGGGGCGCGTTCCCACCCCCTCATTACTCGCCGGCTCGTTCTTCTCCGCGCTGGCCGGTGGAGCAGGCGGCCGTCGCTTGCGGCGGCTTCTCGCCTTCAGCAGTGGCGGCTTGGCACTGGCCTTGTTCTTGTTCGCGGCGATCACCGGTACGGCCACCTCGCCCGCCATCGCCATGGGAATCGGCTCGCTGCTGCTCATCGCCGGCCTGTCCTGTTTCGCCATCTGGTGTCGAGGCGCACACGGCATGCTGCCACCTGCGGGCTGGGCCGCCCGCATCGGCATGGCGGCACGGAACAGTGCCTGGAGTCCCGGACGCAGTATCCTCAGTGTTGCCCTGGTCGCCTCCGCCTGCTTTGTCATCGTCGCTGTGGCTGCCAATCACCGGAACCCGGCATCGGAGTCGCAAACTACGGAATCTGGAGGCGGCGGCTACGACCTCATCGCCACTTCGGATGTTCCCTTGCTCGAGGATCTGAATAAACGAGAAAGTCTCTTCGATCTCGGTTTCGCCGATTCCGAAGCCAACGTGCTCGCGGACGTTCAGATCACGGCGCTGCGACGGCTACCCGGGGACGACGCCAGTTGTCTCAACCTCTACCGGCCGCAGAGACCGATCATCCTTGGCGTACCTCACTCCCAGGTCGAGCGGGGGGGGTTCGCCTTCGCCTCCCTCATCGAGGAAACAGAAGACCCCTGGCAACTGCTGGAAGTAGAGATGGAACCAGGGGTGGTCCCGGCCTTCGGGGACGCCAACTCGGTTCAGTGGATCCTCCACCTGGGGCTTGGCAAAGATCTGCAAATGGAAGACGAATTCGGCCGGTCCCTGCGGCTACGGCTAGTGGGGCTGCTGGCGGAGAGTATCTTCCAGAGTCAGCTTCTGATCTCAGAGGGCAACTTCTTACGTCACTTTCCCAACCAGGGCGGCTATTCGACCTTCCTCATCGACGCAACCGAAGGAAAGGTCGATCGTGTAGCGCAGTTGCTGGAGGCCAACCTGACGCAATTCGGTTTCGATACCACCTCTACCGAGGAAAAGGTTGCTGGATTCCTCGCCGTGCAGAATACCTACCTGTCGACCTTCCAGATGCTCGGCGGCCTCGGACTACTACTCGGCACCTTTGGCCTGGCCTTTGTGATGATGCGCAATGTCATCGAGCGTAGGGGCGAGCTTGCCACCTTGCGGGCATTTGGCTTCCGCCGCTCGTCTCTGACAACGATGGTGCTGGCTGAGAATCTTTTCCTGCTGTTGACCGGGGCGGTCATCGGCAGCCTTTCCGCCCTGGCGGCCGTTGCCCCACGGTTCCTTGCCGGAGCCCTGCAGCTACCCTGGAGCTCGTTGCTGGCGACCCTCATCCTGATGCTGCTAGCCGGCCTGCTTTCCAGCATCGCTGCTGTCGGGGTCGCCCTCCGTGCCCCCCTGCTGCCGGTGCTCAAAGCGGAGCGCTAGCCTGCATATCTCAACGGCAGTCTGCTACGGTGGCGGCCAGGCGCGCGTCTGCGGCGTTGCGCTTGGCTCGGGTGCTCGACGTACTGCATGAGTACGCCTCCGCGCCCGATCCTGCGCGCGCCTCTCCGCCCCCTCGCGACGACCGCCGTTGAGAAATGCAGGCTTAGCCGAGCAACGCAGGTTGGAATTTCAAAGAGGGGGAGAATTGGGCTACCGGGTCGAGTATCATCAGGAGATCGACAATCGGCAGCCGTGCTACCAATACGCGGCGGAAGCATGGGCATTTGCAAGCTCTGCTCCGCGCGGCCCGCTACACTAAGGGGTGGGCGGGTAGGCTGAACCCTTCACAGGGGGTATGCGGCGATGTGTGGCAATCTTGTCAGACCGACACTGATCCTGGTTATGTCGATGGCCACGAGCTTCGCGGCTTTGGCATTTCCAACGTCACCCGAAAGCCAGCAATCAATCATCAGGATTCCCAGCGCAGGAACGAATTGCTTCACCCTGTTGGCCGACCGTGTCCCTGAGGGACCACGCATCACCTCCGGCCTACAGGTGCTGAAGATGTCCTTCGGTGCGCTGGACGTAGCCTACGTGGAGGGGCCGGGAACTAACCAGCTCGAGCCCGGCGAGACGATGCAGGTCGTCCGCTCCAGCGGCAAGGCCCACCATCCCAGCCGACGCGCCACTCTCGGCACGGTGCTCGAGGTGATGGGTACCGTCGAGGTCGTCGATGTGCAGGGAGAGCGAGGTTTGGTACGCATCACCGGCGCCTGCCGCGAGATCGAGGTGGGCGATACCCTCCGCCCGATTCCCTCCGAGACACTGCCGGAAGTAAAGACGCTGCCACCTTTCGACTCCGCCCAGCTGGTCGAGCCTCGCGACAGCGATGCCACCTTAGTGATGGGGGCGATCGAGTCACTGGCTGCGAATCCCGCCGGTACGAAGAGGATGGGAATGACCGCGCATCAATCCTACTCAGAGGGAGACCTCGTGACCATCGACCAGGGCGGCACTTCCGGCTGGTCGCCAGGTGATCTGGCTTTGCTCATCCGGCCAAAGGGCGAGGAGATCTATCGGACTTCCGGCTTCGCCCAGCCTCCCCTGGTGGTGGGGCGCGGCCTGGCCTTGAGAGTAGAGCAGAATAGCGCCATCTTGGAGATCGTCAACAGCGATTTTCCCATTGAGCTCGGCAACCTTGCCCGCAGGATCGGGTCGGCGCTCGAGGAAGCCACCGCAGCGCAACCATCGGAGTCGGCACCTGGTAACCGACCACCTACAATCAGCTGTGACGCCGAGCGCTCCACCGTTCGCCAAGGCGAGAGCGTGCGCCTCTTCGCAACAGTTGACGACCCGGACGGCGACCCGATCACCGTCACTTGGGGAGTATCTGCCGGCACCCTGATCCCTGAAGAGGGCGAGGAAGTTACCTGGAGCAGCGTTGGTGTAGAGCCGGGTGAAGGGTCGGTCACGGCGGTCGCCGCGGACGCCTACGGCGGAACGGCAACCTGCGGGCTGATCGTCACCGTGGGCCCGGCGCCACTCAGCGGGCCGGCAATTCTCTCCTTCACCTGCCCGCAGTTCGGATCCGGCAGCTCGCGCATAGACAACCGCTGCAAGGCCGTTCTGGACGACGTAGCCCTGCAGCTCCGCCAAAATCCAGAGGCCACCGCAACGATCACCGGCCACAGTGATTCGACCGGAGCGAACGACATCAACCGGCGTGTGTCCTTGGAGCGTGCTGACAACGCCAAAGGCTACCTGGTGGAGACGCACGGTCTCGACGCCTCGCGGATCATCACTAGCGGTGCGGGCCCAGCCAGCCGATCGGCGACAACGACACCACCGCCGGGCGCGCCCAGAACCGGCGCATCGAGATCGTCGTCGACATACGCCCAGAGTAACTGGCCCGAGGGTTAGCCCGCATATCTCAACGGCAGTCTGCTACGGTGGTGGACAGGCCCGCGTCTGCGGCGTTGCGCTTGGCTCGGGTGCTCGACGTACTGCAAGAGTACGCCTCCGCGCCCGATCCTGCGCGCGCCTTGCAGCCACAGGCTTGTCCGCCCCCTCGCGACGGCCGCCGTTGAGATATGCAGGCTAGACCGGCAGATGAATCTCCACCAGGAGGCCGCCGCCGGGCGCGTTGGCTGCCTCAACGCGCCCGCCGTGGATCTGCACGGCTCGCTGTGTGATGGCCAAGCCGAGGCCCGTACCGCCGCTTGCCCTGTCGCGGGCATCAGCCACCCGGTAGAAGGGACGAAAAAGGTCGCCCAGCGCTTCAGGCGCCACGCCGGGACCGTGGTCGCGGACGCTGATCACGGCGGCTGAACCTGCATCAGCGTCCACGCAGTCAAGCGAGATCTCGACGTCCGTTCCTTCAGCGGTATAGCGGACAGCGTTGCGCACGACGTTCTCGATGGCGCTGCGAAGCAACTCATCGTGGCCCGAGATCCAGCACCCCTCACTGGCAACAACACGCACCGACCGCTTCTGGCTGCGGGCCTCGAAGTCGCCATCGGCGGCGACATCTACGACGAGGCGGGTGAGGTTCACTGGAGACCCGTCGCTTTCTTCCGCGCCGCTCTCGAGCCGCGCCAGCACCAATACCTGCCCGATAAGCTGGTTGAGCCGCTCCGACTCGCGCTCAATGCGGGCCAATGCCTCCCCTGCCTCCGGTCCGGCGCGCTGGCGTGCCAATCCCAACGCCACGTTCAGGCGGGCAAGGGGCGAGCGTAGCTCATGTGAGATATCGCTGAGTAACCGGCGCTGCGTGGTCACTAACGACTCGATCCTCTCCGCCATGAGATCGAAATCACCGCCCAGGTCAGCGAGCTCATCATGCCGCTTGCCCACCGCCGAGCCAACCCGTACCGACAGGTCGCCCCGCGAAAGCCGGCGTGTGGCGTCGCGGAGCTTCAGCACCGGTGAAGTCAGATAGCGGGCGAGACCGTAGCAAACGACCCCGGCGGTGAGAAAGACCGCCAGCAGGCGGGTGGCCAGCTCCTGCGGCTCGTCGAAGCGCCACCAGAAGGGGAAGAACCTCCGCGGCCCGCGCGTCGGCAAGAACCTGCGTATCTCCCCGACGATGACATACGGCTGGTCGCTGGGGCCGGTCACCGGCCGCGCCACCAGTCGCCCTCCGTCGTTCACTGCGACCTCCGTCTCACCGCTGTGGGCGGCCCGAGCCGCCAACTCCTTGGCACCCTCTGGCAGGCTACGGCCGGAGAGCTCCTCGATCTCCTCGTTGAAGAGAAAGGGGGTGGTTCGGGTGTTGAGCTCCAACCGCTGCAAGAACTCGGCGAGCCCGGGTTGACCTTCGTGCTCGTAGATCTGGGCGGCGAAGCGTCCGTTCAGGGCAAGCCCATTGCCCACCAAAGGCCGCCAGCGCGAGCTTCTCTCGCCGGTCTGAGTGGTCACCGTGGAGATCACCAACGCTGCACCGACCAGCGCCATGGCAAGCCAGAACCAGATGAAGATCTTGAAGTAGAGGTTGCGCATCTACGGTTACCCCCCAGCCCGTTGCAGAAGCACTCCGTTACTCATCGACCGTCGACCGATCCGCTTGCCCGCCCAGATGCACGTAGAGGTAGCCAACCTGGCGTACCGTCTTGATCCGCTCCAACCCATCAACCTTGTGGCCCAGCTTCTTGCGCAAGTTGCTGACATGCACATCGATGCTGCGATCGTACGGTGTGTACTTGCGACCGAGGACCTCCCTGACCATCTCCTCGCGCGGGACCACGCGACCCGCTGCACGTAGAAGAACTTCCAGAACATCAAACTCCATCGCCGTCAGTTTCACAGGCTCTCCGGCTCGGCGAACAACCCTGGCGCCGGTGTCTAGTTCCACGTCGCCGACCCTGAGCTTCTCGGGCGCGGGAATCTCCGTTGCGCCCCTGGGCCTGGCTCGTCGCAGGATGGCGTGGATCCGAGCCACCAGCTCCCTCGGGCTGAACGGCTTCGATAAATAGTCATCGGCGCCGATCTCGAGGCCGACGATCCGATCCACATCCTCACCACGCGCCGTCAACATCAGCACCGGAATCGTCGAGCGGGCCCGTATCCTCCGTAGAACCTCGAAGCCGTTGATGCCGGGCAACATGACATCGAGAATCACCAGAGAGTAGTCTCCGGAACGCACACGGCTGGTGGCCGAATCGCCGTTGTTTACCGCGTCGATTGCGAACCCTTCGGACCGTAGGTATTCGGTCACCAGCTCACAGAGTTCGACATCGTCATCCACCACCAAGACGCGTTCCATCATTCGATCCGTTGGCGATTCTGCAGACCCCGCTCCGTGCCCGCGATGGGACCCAGGCACGGTGCCTCCAAGCTGTTCAACCACAACCTGCGGAGAGTATGTCTTCAAGGTAGCATACGAGGAGCCCCATCCACGGCCCCGCTTCGGTAAAGAAGTGTAAAGAGAGGGCCCCCGATAATTTACAAGGATTTACCGAACGCTAACCGACTTCGCACATCCTTCTTGAGATGATCTTCATCTAAGGGCCAGCGCAGAAATAACTTCCCAGAGTTCGCGCCCAGATTTGGGTCAGATTTGGTCGAACCGAGGGAGCAGAACCGCAGGCGTAGCCAAAGCTACGTCGAGGATTCTGCGAGTGAGGATCGGCCGAAGATGACCCGAAGATGGGATGCGAAAATGGGCAGTTATTCCTGCGCTGGCCCTAAGTAAGTAGCCGCAATAAAACAATGAGACCCACTGTCCCGATTTTTTTCAACAACCACAGGAGAAGAAAATGAAAGAGACACCCTCCACCAGCACCGACAAGGCTGCGGCCAGCGCCATGAGCGCCGGCAAAGCCGTGCGTAGTGGGGCAACCAAGGTAATGGCGGCACTGAACCTCTTTCTCGCCTTGCTCCTGATCGGCCTGCTGGCGAAGGCCACGGCAACCGAGAGTGCCAGCGGCGAGGCCGCCGACATTACCTTCGGCCAGGGCCAGCCGGGCTTCGCCGGTCATTGGCAGCTCAACGAGAAGCTCAGCGATGACCCCCGCGAGAAGTTCATCGAGGCCTTCCGCAGCAGGTTCGGTGGGCGTGGCGGCGGTGGCGGCGGCCGTGGCGGGGGCGGAGGTGGCCGCGGCGGGCGTGGCTTTGGCGGTCGGGGCGGCCCGATGCAAGCCCTCACCCAGCAGGTCTTCGAAGGCGACAGCAGCCTGGTGATCACATACGGCGAGCCGGAACTGATGTTCGAGTATGCCGGCGGCCGGCAGCGCACCCTCTACACCGACGGCCGAGAGGTCAACATGAGCGGCGAGGATAACCCCATGGACGCCACCATCAAGGCCTCGTGGGAGGGAGCGAAGATGGTCGTGGTCACCACCACCTCCAGCGGCGACCGCATCACTGAAACCTACGAGCTGCTGGCCGATGTTCGGCGACTGGTTCTTACTGCCGAGGTGGAAAACCAGCGACTCGGTGAGCCCATCACGATTCGCCGGGTCTACGATCCTGAAGGCTGAGCCCTCCGGCACCAATGTGAGCGATAGAGGATAGGCTACGGTGGCTGACGCCTGAGGTGAGCGGGGACCCACAACGGCTCAGCCACCGGATGCCTTCCCCGCGAATGATATATAAGGAGGCGCACAAGTCTGCGGCGGGGTGGTTGCCTGGAACTCGAGAAGATCGTGCTCGACTGAGAAGGAGGGCACGCTCCCAGGCAAGCTGACGGGGAGTTCGGGTGACCCTGACGCTCAACGAGTACGATCGCGCCTGCCTGGCCGGCGACTTGGGGCCAGCCAGTTTGCCATGTCGATTATTGTTCGCATGGCTGAGCTAACTGACGCCCGAGAGCTGCTCGACATCACCGGCGCCCACATCGACAGCTCCCTTTATATGGGTGATGCGACGCTCGAGTTTGCCGAGCGCTTGGCGGCGATGGGAGCAAAGGTCTCCGTGCCCACCACCCTGAACGTCAGTGGAGTCGATGAGCATGGCTGGCAGGAGTGGGCCGTGCCACCGGAATGGGCCGAGAAGGCCCGCCGCCAGATGCTCGCCTACCAAGGCATGGGCTGTAACCCTACATGGACCTGCACACCCTATCAGACCGCTCCACCACCGAAGTTCGGCGAGCAAATCGCTTGGGGCGAGTCGAATGCTGTCGCCTTTGCCAACTCTGTTCTCGGCGCGCGCACCGAACAGTACCCCGACCTGCTGGATATCTGCGCCGCCATCACCGGCCGGGTGCCTGCAGTTGGCCTTCACCTGACACAGAACCGAGCCGGCCAGATTCTCCTGCGGCTGGTCGATATACCCGAACAGATCCAGAAGGATGACAACTTCGCGCCGGTGCTCGGTCACCTGGTGGGGGAAATTGCCGCGGATCGAGTTCCCGTCATCGACGGAGTCCATGTTGCACTCACCGAGGATCAGCTCAAATCCCTAGGTG
>JBHHYG010000136.1:0-9025 GCA_046757445.1 Acidobacteriota bacterium | reverse complement strand
AAATGCAGGCTAGCCCGCATTTCTCCACGGATTCCTGCTGCGCGAGCGCAAGGGCAGGCGGGCTGCTACGAGCGCCGTGGGACAGATGCAAGGCGTCGACGGAGGATCACCCTGTGTCCGTGGTCCGTCACCCCGATGAGCACGTACAATAGGGCGCATGACCGAGAAGGCCGCGCTGTCACAAGAGCTACTTCAAAAGATCTGCCTCGAAGGCTGGCCGCGGGATCAGACCGTCAAGGCGATCATGGCCGACTTCATCGATGTTGCCCGCCGGCTGACGGGGAGCGACTACGGCAGCATCTACATCCTCGAGCGGGAAGACGATGAAGTTCGGGTGGTCTCAGCGCACGAGGAAGGTGAGCTTCTGGCCGACCTGCCGAACCTTCTGGAACTCGACAAGGAATCGCCGGGCATCATCACCTGGGTCTATCAGAACAACCAGTCGTATCTCAGCAACGATGTGCGCGACGATCCGTACTATTTCCCCGCCTTCAAGGGCACGCAGGCCAACCTGGCTGTGCCGATCAAGCTCCAGGGCGCGCCTATCGGTGTACTTTCGGTGGAATCGGTTTACCTCGGCCACTACGGTGCTGATGACCAAGGGCGATTGGAAGATCTCGCCGGAGCGGTTTCGGTCTTCGTTTCCCGACAGTGGCTGACGGAGTACTCGCGGCGTCGTGGTTACAACGTCGAGATCGTCGGTATCTCCAAGACCATCCGCAGGATCGAGGCCCTGGTCAAGCGTGTCGCCCCGACGCGGGAGCCGGTGCTGCTTACCGGCGAGAGCGGCGTCGGCAAAGAGCTCCTGGCCCACGCTATCCACTATTTCTCCAAACGCCGGGACGATGACCTGTTGATCGTCAACTGCGGGGCCTTTGCCGAGGAGCTTCTGACATCGGAACTGTTCGGTCACGTCCGTGGCTCCTTCACCGGCGCCCATCGCGACAAGGCAGGCAAGTTCGAGTTGGCCGATGGCGGCACCCTGTTTCTCGACGAGGTTGAGTCGATGAGCCCGCGGCTGCAAGTGATGTTGCTGCGTGTCCTCGAGCACGGCGAGGTACAGAAAGTAGGGGAAGACCGAGGGGCGAGGCGGATCGACGTGCGCATCATCGCCGCCAGCAATCAGGAGCTCAGCAAGCTGGTCGAGGATGGTGCCTTTCGTGATGACCTCTATTACAGGCTGAATGTCTTCGACATTCGTGTGCCGGCGCTGCGCTCCCGGGTAGAAGACATCCCTTTGCTCGCCGATCATTTTCTCCGAAACTTCCGCCGGGAGAATGGCGGTGGACCGAGTCACTTCGCGGTCGATGCGCTGGAGAGGCTGGCAAGCTACCCGTGGCCTGGCAATGTGCGGGAGCTTCGCAACGTCGTCCACCGGGCGGCGGTGCTGTCGATGGGGGAGGAGATCCGCCTTGCTGACCTGCCGGCGGAAGTCAGACGGCTGCGCACCGGCGAGATATCCGTTGCGGTGCCGTTCCAGCCGACCGTGTCCGTCGACGAGGGTAGCGAGGGAATGCTCTCAGCGGCCTCGTCGGAGGACCGCTGGAGCCTCGACCGGTGCGTCGCCGACCATCTGCGGCGCGTGCTCATCGCCGCCGGCGGCAACAAGACGCGCGCTGCCGAGCTGTTGGGCATTCCCCGCACGTCCCTCTACCACAAGCTGCGCAAGTACGGTCTCGGCGAGGCTTGATCGCCCCCAAGCCCGGGCGGCACGGTGCGGCGGTATTTCGTCGGCAGACCGCATTTCGTCATTCCATCGTCTGATAGCGGTCGCCGGGCGATGGAACCCTTGGCGGGGCCGGCGTGGGCGGAGGCGCCCCCCTCGGCCGCAAAGCCCCGCCAGAAGAGGCACGGGGGAAGAAACTGTCAGCCAGCCATGAGCGCTTGTGCGCAGTCGCAGGTGTTGGCATCGGATTTGCTATCTCTACGGGTACAAGAGATCGAGCGCCCATCGGGCTGGCTCACTTTCTGGGACGACCGTTGGACGGAAGGGGAGAAAAACCAGGGGACCCCTCGCTCGAGTCCCGGGCAGGAAGGCGGCCCAATGGACGCTCGATCTCGTTGGCCCGGCCTTCTGTGAGTGCTGCTTACCCTCCCTAGAAGTATTTCGAGAGGCAACCGGGGGCCGGGCCACTCGTTTTTCTCCAGACGTTGCAATTCCTCCCGCCTTGGCCGCAGACTCAGAGGGCAGCCGAGGGAATCCACACGCTTTCATCCATGCCCTGATGAGCCTCATCGATCCTAGCGCCCACGTCGATGCAGGTGCGGATCTGGCCACAGGCGTGACGGTGGGGCCCGGTGCCATCATCGAGCAGGGAGTCATCGTCGGCAGAGGCTCGAGGATAGGTCCCTACGCCGTGCTCATGAAGGGAACCCGGCTCGGGGAACAAGTACGCGTCGAGGCCGGCGCTGCGCTCGGGGGCGCTCCCCAGGATCTCAAGTTCGAGGGCGGCGACAGCTTCGTGACCATCGGCGACCGCACCATCATTCGAGAGTACGTGACCGTCCACCGTTGCGTGAGGCCGGGTGGCATCACCCGCGTGGGTGCCGACTGCATGCTCATGGCTACCTCCCATGTGGCCCACGAGTGCGTCGTCGGCGACGGCGTCATGGTGGCCAACGGGGTGACATTGGCAGGATACGTGCAAGTCGGGGACCGTGCCTTTTTGTCGGGTAACGTCGTGGTTCATCAGTTCGTCCGTGTCGGCCGGCTGGCGATGGTCGGGGGCGGGAGCGCTGTTCGGCAGGACATCGTGCCGTTCTGCCTTGCCGACGGGCACCCGGCACGGCCTTGCGGTTTGAATGGTGTCGGCCTGCGCCGAGCGGATTTCAGCGAGGCTGAGGTTGGCGTCTTGAAGGCTGCGTACCGGGTTCTTTTCGGCGCCGGCCGCCCCCTTGCCGAAGCCCTGGCTCAGCTGGATGAGATGGCCCGTAACCGGCTTGCGGCCATCGCCGAGTTGGCTGATTTCATTCGCGCCTCCGATCGAGGTATCGCACGGCCCCGCGGTGTGGACGACAGCGCTCCTTCGGGCTAGTCCGCATATCTCAACGGTTTGCTGCTGCGGGCGCGGCAAAGGGCGCGCTCGCTGCGTTGCGCTTGCTCGGGCTCCTCGACGTATTGTCCAATACGCCTCCGGTGCTCTCCCGGCGCGCGCCTTGCGCCCGCACCCTTTCCCACGCCCTCGCGACGCAACCCGTTGAGATATGCGGACTAAAAGTCGAAGCTCAGCATCACGGCTATCCGTTTCAGCGCGAAGGTACCTCCGCCGCTGCCGGAGAGCTTGAATATCCGATAATCCCCTCGTATGGATGTCTTGTCCTTGAGGTAGTATCGAATCCCGAGCCCGTAGTTGAATCCGAAGTCGGTCTCGGAGTCTGTCGGGAGGCTGATGCCCAGCTCGCCGAGCTTATCGGTGAGCTCGGTCGGCAGGCTGAGGGTTGCTCTCGCCACCACGACGCCGGCGGTTACATAGGGTGCGAATCTCGATGTGCGCGACCCTGCCTGCAACACCAGGTTGCCGGTGCCATGGTAAACCCTGCCGTCGGTGCCGAAGGTGATCCCGAACTCGCTCTCGATGCCGACGCGGCCATGTGGTTTGAAGAAGTAACTCAAGCTTCCACCGACCTGACCGGAGGAGGAGCCGGTGAGCTGGGTGCCGCCGAAGAACGAAATGTTGTAGCCACCGACCTCGTCCCTGGGCGGCGGTGCCGGTCGCCGCTTCTGCTGCGTCTGCTGTTGTGGTCGAGCACCGTCGTCTACGGCGCCGGCAGGAGGCGCCAGGAGCAGCATTGCCAGCACGGTCCCGACAGCGACTCGTAGCAGGTTGCGGCACGATCCCCCCGCCAGGGCTCCGCAACGTCGCCAATTCTCGGCGCCGATCATCACTAGAACACGAGCGCCGTTGCGGTGGGAAATTCAGCCGTTCGATTGGTCAAGACGATCGTTTCACCGCCCTTCAGGCCGGCAGGCAGAATAGCCTCCAGTACCACCAGCTGGGAGGGAGCGAGCTGATCGCCGATGCGAGGCTCCAGGGTAACGATCAATCGGGCACCGCTGAGGTCCGCCGGGAACTCCAATCCCATGGGCGGGTTCTGCAGGAAGTCCTCGCCCGGCACGGAAGGGGCGGGTTGTTCGCCACTGGAAAGGTTGGCGGAGTCGGGCTGATCTGTGGCCGAGAAACGCCCCATGAAGACGGTGACGTTGTTGATGAAAATGAAGTGCTCGTAGAGGAATCCCTGGGTGGTGCCCGATAGCGACAGCGAAGGCGTTCCGTCAGCGCTGATCGCCCACAGGCCGGAAGCCTCGTTGGTATCCGGGCCGTCGGTGGGCGTAAAGACACGATAAAAACCGCCGGCCTCCTCGATGCCGTTCGGCGCCGGCACCGTCAAGTGGGCGACGCTCTTATCGACGGTTCCCTGCAGGATCTGCGCGGCCGATGGCCTGTCGGGGATGCTCGTTGGCGACTGGATGGTGATCAGCATGCCGATGGCCTTGTCGATGTTCTTGTCGAGGGAAGTGAAGCGCTCGATCGGGACGCCGTTCTCGTCCACCGGCATGCCCGCGTCGTTGATGTTGAAGCGACCGAGACTGATCGTATCCCGCGCCTTCACCGCCCAGGCCTCGTACAGTCCCTGTCCCTCGGCCAACGGTCGCAGTCCCTGGAAGGTGAAGATGACGCTGTGTGCCTTGCCGATGGCCCGCGCCAGAGGGCTGAACTCCGTCGGTGTGTCTCCTCCCATGCACGCTACGGGTGCCAGGGATAGGGCCGAGAGCAGGAGCGTCAGCAACGGCGAAGCAGACGGCCCCACGGCGCTGGTAACAAGACCCGCGAGGGTCTTTCCGCACCTTGCTAGTGTTCTTGGACAGTGCATGGCTTGTGGTTCAAGAAAATGGGGTGCTTCCGTGGTTCTCTGGTGCTCCTGTTCAGAAGTACGTTGACCTACTTCTGGACAGGAACACTTCTAGTTGCCTCGCGCCCTGTCTTCCAGGATCTCCAGCATGAGCGAGTAGAGCGATTCCTTATCGGTGCAACCGTTGGCAAGGCCATCCTGCCAGATCTCTAAGATCTTGTCGTTGCCGACACCCATTTCCCTGAGCCAGGCTAGCGCCTCTTCCCAGGTCGGCAGCCATACGAAGTTCTCGAACAGCTCCTCTGGGCCGCCTGCCATTGCCTCGAAGGTGTTGGCACTGTGGATGAGGTATACACCGGCCTGGAACGGCGAGCCGGCTCGGACCATGCCATTGATATCGAAAATGTATTGTCCAGGCTCAGGCCCCCAAGGCAGGCCGGCGGCGCGCATTCTCATCGCTGCGTCGATCTCCGACTCTTTGAACCGCACGCTCTCTCCCTGTGCCCACCTAGCCCTAGCGGTCGCACCTCCAGCAGGATTGTAGCAGCCTCAGTATTCGCCGCGCTCGGTGTAGACGTCCGAGTCATAGACGGCCGGGTTGACACAGTTGGGTGCTCGCTCGCCCCGCACCATCGCCACGGCGTTGGCGGCCGCCATCGTCGCCATCTTGTCGCGAGTGGCCCGCGTGGCGCTCCCCAGATGGGGCAAGACGACAGCATTGTCGATCTCCGCCAGTCCCGGCGCCATCCTCGGCTCGTTTTCGTAGACGTCCAGACCGGCCCCGGCAATCTGCCCTTGTTTCAACGCCTCGACGAGGGCTGCCTCGTCGACGATCGGTCCGCGCGCGGCATTGATCAGACAGGCGGTGGGCTTCATGAGCTCGAATTCCCGGGCACCGAAGAGGTGGAGGGTCTCCTCCGACAGCAATGTATGGATGGTCACGAAGTCACTGCCTCGCAGCAGCTCATCGAACTCGGCCCAATCAACTGCTGGGTCTTCGTCGATGATCTCGCGGGCGTAGGGGTCATGGGCCAGGATGCGCATGTCGAAGCCGATGGCACGACGCGCCACGGCCTGGCCGATGCGGCCGAAGCCGACGATCCCCAGCACTTTCTGTCGCCCGTCACCGCCGCCGGAGATATCCTCGCCAAGCAGCAAATTCGGTCCCCATAGCTTGTACTCACCGGCCCGCATATATCGATCTCCCTGCGGCACCTTACGGGCGGCCGCAAGCAACAAGGTCCAGGCAAGATCGGCGGTGGTTTCGGTGAGGACGCCGGGCGTATTGCTCACAGGGATGCCGAGCTGCGTCGCGGCGTCGACATCGATGTTGTCGTAGCCAACCGCAAAGTTGGCCACCCCGCGCAACGAGGGGTTGGCCTCTAGCACTGCACGGTCGACGGGCTCGGTGAGCAGAGCCAACAGAGCGTCACACCAGCGCGTGCCCTCGAGAACTTCTTCTCTGCTGGGGCCGGCGTTCTCGGGGCCAGGCCACACCCTGACCTCAGCGCCGCTCTCCTCGAGCAGGCGCAACCCGGCATCACGAATGCGGCGAGTGACGAAAATCTTGCCCTCCATCTTCCTTGGCCTCCGTTTTGTTGCCAGCCCGAACTTCTCAACGGCTCACGGCCCTTGCGCCCGCTCGCCTCACGACCCGTTGAGAAGTTCGGGCGAAAGAATTGTAGGCCCCTGCGGCGCTGAGTATCTCGGCGCCGCGTAGAGGCGGAACGCGTCAGTCGCCGGGGACACCCTCGGCGACGAACTCGACGAAGCCGGCGGAATCTTCTGTCGCCGCGGCAAGCCGCGCCACGCCTTCGCGGAGCTTGTCGATATCCGCCGCCGTACTCAGTCGCAGGTAATGTTCCCCCTCGCTGCCAATTCTACAGAACGAAGGTCGATCCATGGTGGCAACCCCATGGCGATAGAGGGCGAACATCTGCAGCAGGGTCGAGGGGCTGGAACGCGCCCTTTGCTGCGGTGACAACCGCTCGAACGCTTCGATGGCACCGAGGCTTTGGCAGGCACCGGAAACGTTGGGGAAAACGTAGAAGGCGCCCCGCGGCATGACGCAAGAGACGCCCTCGATGGCATTGAGTCCCTCCACCACGATCTTGCGTCGCTCATCGAAGGCACTCACCATCTTCTGTACCGCTGTCTCGCTCTCCGGGCTCTCCAGCGCCTCTCTCCCAGCCTCCTGCACGAATGGCGGCACACAGGAGATGAGGTTGATGTTGAGATTCTTGAAGACCTCCGCCTCCTCGCGGCTCGGCAGGACGCTGTAGCCGAGCCTCCATCCCGTCATGGCGAAGGTCTTCGAGTGACCGGAGGCGATCACCGTACGCTCGGCCATGCCCGGCTGGCTCGCAATGCTCTGGTGGGTGAGGCCGTCGAAGATGATCTTTTCGTAGATCTCGTCGGAGTAGATGCGAGCGTCGGCGGGAGCTCGATCGGCGATGACCTGGGCCGTGGCAGCGAGCTGTGCCGCATCGATGAAGCTGCCGGTCGGGTTCGACGGTGAGTTGAGAATGATCAGGCGGGTTCGGTCGCCGGTCAATGCCGCCAGGTCATCGGCGGTTACCGCGAAGCCCGCCGACTCGCGCAACTTCAGTGGCACTGGCTTGGCGCCCAGGAAGGTTATCCACGACTCGTAGACCGGGAAGCCGGGGCTCGGGTAGATCACCTCGTCACCCGGGTTGACGTAGCTGAGCAGGCTGTAGGCGATGGATGGCTTTCCGCCCGGATGGACCACCACCCGTCGCCAGTCGATATCCAGTCCTCTCGTCTCGCTGACTTGCCGAGCGATAGCGCGGCGGAGGCCGGGAGTTCCGGATGGATGGCCATAGTGACCGTTGCCGGCGGCGATCTGTTCCATGCCCACCGCGGCAATGTGGGTGGGGGCGTCGAAGTCGGGCTCGCCCAGGTTCAGGCGGACGACGTCCCGGCCACCCGCTTCCACCCTACCGATGTGGTCCGCGAGCTTGAAGGCGTTCTCGGTGCCCAACCGCTGAAGTCTGTCTGCGAACAAGCTGATGGCTATCTCTCCCGGTTCTGATGGATCTCCAGAAGGCGTGGGCCTGGCGCCGCGCAGCAAAGGCCTGCTTCGCGGCAGGCCGTAGCTAATCTACCACCGCTCTGGGGGCAGGCTCAAAGCGCCCGGCCCGGCGGCTCCGCACCGCCGCGGCGAAACGGTCGATCCCCTTCCTGTCGTCTGGGGTGAACATGCTTTCCACCGAACATGTGGAAAACTCCTGTGGAAAAGTGGGGAGAATGATGTGCTGCCTGTTGTCCCGCCATAACTTTCCACGGATTGCACAGAAAACAGTGCAGCCGAGACCAAGCGCGGAAACGAATTTACCTTGTTCTGGCAGATAGTTAGGTGCTCCAACCTGGGGTTTGCACGAGATCTCCCCAGAGACGGGTTCGAGGCTGGACGAGCGCTGCCCCCTCGCCGCACTGGCAAGCCGTGATGGTGCTTTTGCACAATCGCTGGGTAGCTTGACGGGCAATGAACCGCGAGTCATCTGTGTGCCTAGCCCGCACTTCTCAACGGCTCGCGGCTGCGCGGGCGCAATGACCGCGATGACTGCGTTGCGCTTACCTCGAGGGCTCGACGTACTGCACCAGTACGCCTGCGCCCTCGAACCGGCGCGCGCCTGGTCCTCGCGGCCCTTCCGCTCGCTTCACGATCCGTTGAGAAATGCGGGCTAGGAGGTGCTGGCACGGTCGTGAGACCGAGTTGACACCCTCAAGATCAATGGATAAAGTAAACTGTTGAGTCGACTTTGTCGATTCCCTGAGGAATTCAAAACAGGCCGTAAACCTTCGGGGCAGCAGGGCGTTTTCCCCCGCCAATGCCCCACGCCTTCGGGGGGAAGAAGGCCTGTTCTCGTGGCTCACGGGCAACTTGCTCGTGAGCCACTCTTTTGTGGCCGGGGCCGGCAGAATCGGCGGCATCGGGGCGGCCCTCACGGCCGGGTACGGCGTTACGCCTCCTCGACATAGCCGCTGGCTATGCCTGCGTCGGCGTGCCTTGTCCTCGTGGCCCTGGCGCCCGCTCGCTTCACGACCCGTTGAGAAATGCGGGCTCCTAGCCCGCATATCTCAACGGTTTGCTGCTGTGGGCGCGGCAAAGGGCGCGCTCGCTGCGTTGCGCTTGCTCGGGCTCCTCGACGTA
>JBHHYG010000135.1:0-9046 GCA_046757445.1 Acidobacteriota bacterium | reverse complement strand
GGTCCCTGGCCCTGCTGACAATTGCCACGGCGATCGTGACCCACCGCCTCGGCTCCATCGTCAGCGTTTCCCTCGCTGGCCTCCTGATACTGCTCAACTTCCAGGCGCTGATCGCCCTGGTAGATCGAGCTTTCGATCGCACCCCAGCGGTGCCCGGCTATGGTTACGTCCTGGCGATGGTAGGTCGCCTCGTGTTGATGGCACTCTTGCTCTATGGTATTCTCCTTCTCCCGGGGATCCATCCGATCCCTGTGGCGTTGGGGCTTTCCGTTCTTGTCCTCGCCATTCTGGTTGAAGCCCTTATCCGAGTCTTTTTCGGCTGACGCAGCGGGCGCGGCCTTCCACAGCGGTCCCATGGAACACGAGATCTCTGCGGTCACTGCCTGGAGCGACGCCGCCTTGAGCAACCTTCTGGGCAGGCCCGTACAACTGCCCGACCAAGCGGTTGTTGCCTTCCTCATTGTGCTCGGTTCCCTGATTGTCTTGCCGCCATTGTCGCGAAGATTCTCCCTGGATCGGCCCGGAATCGTGCAGCACATGCTCGAGATCGGTGTCGAATCGATCAACAGTATGTTGGATGTTTTCATCGGCAAGAACGGGCGCCAGTATTTCCCCGTCATGGGCACTTTCGCCTTCTTCATCCTGGTCTCCAACCTGGTCGCCTTCATTCCTGGCTTCCAGCCACCGACAGCCGATCTGAACACTACCGTGGCGCTTGCTCTGCTCTCCTTCCTCTACTACAACTATATCGGCATCCGCACACAGGGAATGCAGTATCTGAAGCAGTTCGTCGGAGATCCCATTTGGCTGTTCCCACTGATGATCCCCATCGAAATCCTCAGCCACCTGTCCCGCCCGCTTTCTTTGTCGGTGCGGTTGTTCGGAAATATCTTTGGAGAGCATACGCTCGCCGGAGTGTTCTTCATACTGCTGCCGGTCGGCCTGCCGGTAGTCTTCGCACCACTCGGTGTGTTTGTTGCCTTTCTGCAGACTTTCGTCTTCGTCATGCTGTCGATGATCTACATCGCTGGCGCCATCGAGCACGGCCATTGAGATGGACATCCAACAGTTGACCGGAATACACAGAACCACGTTGAAAGGAGTCGTCGGATGACCAACAAGAAGGGGCTCGTCGTACTTGCAGCGTTGCTGCTATTCAGCGCTGTGACGCCCGTTCTCGCTGCTACACCCGTCCCGCAGGTCGAGGAGGCTAGGGGGCATATTCCCCAGGTGGCAATGGCGATTGCCCTCGCCGCAGGCTTCGGCATGAGCTTCGCCTCCGCTGTGTGCGGCCTCGCACAAGGTCGCTCGGTCATCGCCGCGTGTGAAGGAATCGCACGCAACCCGAGCGCCGCCGGCTTGATCCGCGGATCGCTGATCATCGGCCTGGTGCTGATCGAGTCGCTAGCGATCTACACTCTACTCGTCGCCCTGGTGCTGATCTACCTCTTCTAGCCCGCATATCTCATCGCCCTCCTGCTGCGGGCGTGGAGAGGCCCGCGAGGACAAGGCGCGCGCCGGTTCGAGGGCGCAGGCGTACTCGTGCAGTACGTCGAGCCCTCGGGGCAAGCGCAACGTAGTCATCGCGCGTCATTGCGCCCGCGCAGCCGCGAGCCGTTGAGAACGGGCTAGGGATAGATACCCCGGAAGCGGGTGGCGTCTGCGACACGGCCGACGGCAAGCACGTAGGCGGCGCTGCGCATGTCGATGTCGCGCTCCTGGGCGGTCGCATGGACATCGGCGAAGGCGCGGGTCATGATGCCATCGAGCTCTTCACGGATGTGGTCCTCCGTCCAGAAATAAACCTGCAGATCCTGCACCCATTCAAAGTAGGAGACCGCCACGCCGCCGGCATTGGCCAGGATGTCCGGCAAGCCGATGATGCCGCGATCGAAGAGGATCTTGTCAGCACCGGGTGTAGTGGGGCCATTGGCGCACTCGGCGATAACGCGTGCTTTGACCCTGTCGACGTTCGCCAGCGTGATCTGATTCTCCAGCGCTGCCGGTACCAGCACATCACACTCCAGCTCCAACAACTCCTCGTTGCTGAGCTGGTCGGCATCGGGGAAATCGGTCACCGTGCCCGACTCGGCCTTGTGCGCCAGGAGAGCGCCCGCATCGAAGCCCTTGCTGTTGAAGATCCCCCCACGGGAATCCGATACCGCGATGACCTTGAAACCGAGCTCCGCTAGTAACACTGCGGCAAAGGACCCCGCGTTACCAAATCCCTGGATGGCTACGGTCTGGCCGGCGGGATCCCAACCCTTGGCCTTGTAAAGCTCTCGGACCACTACCGAACAACCTCTGGAAGTAGCGTCGTTTCGTCCCAACGAGCCGCCGATCTCGATCGGCTTGCCGGTCACCACTCCGAGCACGGTGGAGCCAGTGGTCATCGAGTAGGTGTCCATGATCCAAGCCATGGTCTGGGAGTTGGTGTACACATCCGGCGCCGGGATGTCCTTGCTTTCCCCGATGAGAATGGAGATCTCACTGGCATAGCGGCGAGTCATGCGCTCCAGCTCGGTCTCTGACATCTCTTTTGGGTTACAGATCACACCGCCCTTGGCTCCGCCGAAAGGGATATTGACGGTGGCGCATTTCCAGGTCATCCACGAGGCCAGCGCCTTGACCTCGTCTAGAGTAACGCCGGGATGGTAGCGGATGCCGCCCTTCGAGGGACCGCGGGCGATGTTGTGGATGACCCGGTAGCCCTCGAAGACCTTGAAGCTCCCGTCGTCCATCAGCGTCGGGATGGAGACGATGAGCTGCCGCTTGGGGCTACGCAGGACCTCGTGCATTGAGCCTGTAAGCTCGAGCCGTTGGGCAGCGTCATCGAACTGCTGCTGGGCAATGTGAAAAGGGTTGAGATCCTCTGTGGTGGTCCGCCCAGCGGCCACCGTTCTGGTATTTGCTTCGGGCATTGTCTACCTCGTGTCAGCGAGCCGATGCGGTAGAACCCACAGCGGCTGTCTCCTCTGTCAAGCCCCGCGCGGCGAGGAAGAAAGAAAGACTCTCGAGCTCGACCTTCAGGTCGACGCTCTTGCATCGGATACCATCGGGAACCTGCGGTCTCACCGGCGCGAAGTTCAGAACGGCGCGGATATCCGCCTCCACCAGCCGGTCCACGACCCTCTGAGCCACTTCAGCCGGCACTGCTACAATACCAACTTCTACACCCTCGGCTCGCGCGACACGTGCGAGCTCGTCCAAGTGATAGATTAGTGTCCCTCTTCGGGTTGTTCCACCCACCTTTTCAGGATCTACATCGAACAGAGCACAGACCTCGAACTCGTCACCGTTGAATCCATGGTAGTCAGCCAGGGCATTGCCGAGGTTACCCGCCCCGAGAATCACCACCTTTAGAGTGCGCTCGAGACCGAGTATGCGCTCGATCTGCAACCGCAATGCTTTGACATCGTACCCGACTCCCCTGACCCCGAATTCTCCGAAGCACGCAAGATCCCTGCGCACCTGGTAGGGAGTGAGCGTCAGATCTTCGGCCAGCGTGCGGCTGGAAATCGTCTCCACCCCCATCTCCTCCAGCTGCGTGAGAGAACGGAGGTACAGTGACAGTCGACGTGTGGTGAACTCAGAAACGCACGGTTTCACCATGGGAGGAAAACGGAATCAGGTCGGCCAGCGACAGCGGATAAATAAGCCAGCAACCTCGATTTATCCTAACAGATAGCCTTACAATGTCAAGCCAGGAGCGGGTTAGCGGCGATTAGAAGAAATTGACGGCTGACCCTGCCTCTTGCTAGGGTCTGGGCAACGGCAACCATCTTCCGGCCTCCTCGAGGCGTGGAGAAACGCTTGCAAGAAACCAACCCGGATGGATATCGAATCGATTACGACAATCCCGATGTCGTCGACCTGATTGCCCAGATCCGCCAACGAGTACGTCGGGATCAGAGCGCGCCGCGAATACCCCCGAAGGCGCGCGAGAAAGCCCTGCGAGAACGACTGCGTACGTACCTGGATCTGGACGAGCAACGACCGTACGATCTGCAGAAGACGCTGCACCTCGAGGGAACCTGGAACGTCAGCCCTGAAGACTTGCGCCGCTCAGGCAGACAGGCCTTCGGTAGGCTCATCGCCTTGGCTCGGACTCTTGCTGGGCCGGTGATGAAGCTTGGCGCGAATCTGGACTTGCCTCTCTACAAGCAATTCAAGATAAATCTGGGAGTTGCCGAAGCGTTGAACGATCTCCTGCGCCAAACGTCGGATCTCCAGGTGCGCGTCGAGGAGCTCGCCAGCCGCCTGGATAGATTGGAGCAACGGGCAGGACGAGGAACCTCACCCAGCTCCAGCGACGGCGCCGATGACGGCGGCGCTTCAGGCTAGGAGCTCGGCCAGGTCATGCGCCTCGCCTTGGTCGTCCAACGATACGGCAGCGACATCCGCGGCGGCGCCGAGCTGCATTGTCGCCTGATCGCTGAGCACCTGGCGGAGCGTCACCAGGTAGCGGTGGTCACCACCTGCGCGCAGGACTATTTGACCTGGGCGAATGCTTATTCTCGTGGCATCAGCGACGTAAACGGTGTGGCGGTGTGGCGGTTCCCGGTGCGCAGGTTGCGTGACCCCGGCCGTTTCGGACACCTGCAGGAGCGGGTGTTCCATCGCCAGCATACCGAAAGCGAGGCCATGGCATGGCTGGCTGAGCAGGGCCCATTCAGCCCGTCCTTGCGGCAATGGGTGAGAATACATCGCAATCACTTCGATTACTGGATCTGCTTTTCTTATCGCTACTGGACGACGTTCCAGGCCATGCGGGAGGCGGCCGGCAAGACAATTCTTGTACCGACGGCGGAACCGGATCCGGCAATCGAGATGCCGCTGTTTCGGCCCCTGTTCCGAGGTGCCAGCGCCATCGTCTTCAACTCCTACGAGGAGCGCACCATGATCCTCGACCGTAGCAGCGCCGATGAGGTGCCCGCCGATATCATCGGCGTCGGTATCCAAGAACCCACGGATGCTCGTGCAAAGAGGTTCCTAGATCGCACCGGCATCGCACAGCCGTTCATTCTCTATATCGGCCGCATCGACGAGAACAAGGGGTGCCGCCAGCTCTTCGACTACTTCATACGTGCCTGTCAGCAGCTCCAACAGCATGGCATGGCGCCGCCGCATCTGGTGCTGGCCGGCCAGGCGATACTGCCTATCCCCGAGCATCCGCTCATCCACCATCTAGGCGCGGTCGAGGAACGAGACAAGTACGATGCCCTTGCTGCGGCAACAGCGTTGATCATGCCGTCGTTCTACGAGAGCCTGTCTATGGTGTTGCTGGAGGCCTGGGCATTGCAAACGCCGGTGCTCGTGAACGGACAGTGTGAAGTGTTGCGCGGACAAGTTTCAAGAAGCAGCGGTGGCCTCTACTACAAGGACGGCGACGAATTCCGGGAGGCGCTGCGTCTGATGCTGGTGGATAAGCGTTTGTGCAGTAGCCTCGGGACCGGAGGGCAAACCTATTATGCGAACAACTATGCCTGGCCGGTGATCGAAGCGAAGTACGAGCGTTTGCTGGAGTGGCTCACCACCGGCGTGAGGCCGACGGATGACGAGCACTCCACGCCGTCGACGAAGGCCGACACAAGGCACAGGAACATCATCTCGGCACGAGGGCCTTCGTGAACACCACTGCCCGGCCAGCAATTCACCAGCTATCGGTGTCGGCAGCCTATGGCGATGCTATCGGCGGCGAGGTTTTCCAAATCCGCGACGCTCTGCGTCGAGCGGGATACGACTCCGATGTTTTCGTCGAGTTCGTTGATGCTCGCATGGCAGCCGAGGTGCGCCCCTATCAGGAATACCGCGAGGTCAGCCGCCCCGGGAACATCGTATTGCTACACTTTTCGCTGGGCTCCAAGGTATCGAAGCTCGTCTGCGACCTGCCAGACTCCCTAGTGCTGATCTACCACAACATAACACCCGCCGAGTGGTTCGCGCCCTACACACTGAAGGTCGCTCGCGACTGCCAGAGGGGGCGTCAGGAACTGGCAACACTGGCAGGGCGTTGCAGCCTGGCACTCGGCGACTCCGAGTACAATCGCCAGGAGTTGGAGGCGCTTGGCTTCGCGCCGACCGCCGTGCTACCCCTGATCATGGACCTGTCCCGCCTGGATGGCGCTGTAGATCCGCTGGTCCTCGAGCGCTTTGGCGATGGCCGGACGAACCTGCTCTTCGTGGGACGCGTAGTTCCCAATAAGCGTATCGAAGATCTCCTGCGCGCCTTCGCCTATTACCGGCGCTACATTGACCACCGCTGCCGCCTGGTGATGGTAGGCGAGTACCGCGGCTTCATGCCCTACTACGACGCCCTACAGAAGCTGGCCACGGACCTCGAGCTCGACGAGGTCATCTTTACCGGCCATGTCTCGCAAGAGGAACTGAACGCCTACTACCGGGTGGCAAACTGCTTTATCTGTGCTTCCGAGCACGAAGGCTTTTGCGTACCGATCTTCGAAGCCATATACCGCCGCTTGCCAGTCATCGCCTACTCGGCGGCGGCGATACCGTACTCGACGGGAGGCAGCGTACTGCTGCTCGCCGACAAGGACCCGGCGATCTTTGCCGAGACCATCAACCAGGTGCTCTCTTCCGCCGATTTGCGCGACCAGCTTCTGAGCCGCCAACATCGAGCGTTACAGGCTGTAGACCTGGGGCTGTTGCTCAGCCAGTTGCTGGATCATCTCACTGCCGCTGGCCTGATAGCGCCGTCGGGCGATGGCAGAGCAGCATGAAGATCCACCAGCTCGTGGCCACAGCGCATGCTGGCGATGCCACCGGCAACACGGCACTGACCTTGGCTGGTGTGCTCCACCGTGATGGCCATCAGGCCGAGATCTTTGCTCTCGAGGTCGACCGATCTCTTCGACACATCGTGCGTTCCTTCTCAGAGTTCGAGGCGCCTGCAGAGGGCGACACGACGGTGTTGCACTTCAACCTCCCGTCTCCCCTCAGCCAGGCGCTTGCTGAATGCCACGGCCGGCGTGTCCTCATCTACCACAACCTCACGCCTCCGGAGTTGCTGCTGCCATACTGCCCCGAGATTGCCCGCCTTACCGCACTGGGCCGCCGAGAGCTCCAACAACTGGCGAGCCAGGAGCGGGTCGACATGGCCATCGGTGTCTCCGAGTACAACACTCGGGATCTACGAGCGACGGGCTTTTCCGCAACCGCCACCGCGCCCTTGATGGTCGATCTGCAACGCTTCGACTCGGCACCGAACCCGGTACTCGCGGCAAAGCTCGAACGGGACGCCATCCCGACCTTCATCACCGTCGGCAGGGTGGCACCCAATAAGCGACTCGAGGACCTTCTCAAGCTCGCTGCGTACTACCTTCGCTATGTCAACCCCCGGGCTCGCTTCCTCGTGGTTGGCGGCTGCCGCGGTCTCGAAACCTACCTCGATAGCCTGGTCGAGCTTCATGGAAAGCTGAAGCTCGACCGCCGCGTACAGTTCGTCGGACGCGTACCGCTGGCTGATCTGATTGCCTACAACCGGTGCGCCACCGCCTACCTCTGCCTCAGCGCCCACGAGGGATTTTGCGCCCCCCTGCTGGAAGCGATGAAGTTCGGTATTCCCATCATCGCTCGGCGCGCAGCAGCTATTCCCGAGACCCTCGGCAACGCCGGCATTCTGGTCGACTCCGAGGATCCCGCCGAATGGGCGGAAATGCTCCATCTGGTAGCCACCGATCAGACACTCCGGAAAGCCCTGGCAGCACGTGCTGCCGATCGCCTCGCAGCCTACGATCAAGACAGGATAGCCGCCTTGTGGCTCTCCCTGCTCACGGCGGTCGACCAGGCCAGATCGGAAGCGCAGTGAGAATCGCCGTCGTCGTACAGCGCTACGGAGAGGATGTGGTCGGCGGTGCCGAAAGGCTCTGCCGAGGGGTCGCAGAGGGGCTTGCCGAGCGCGGGCACGAGATCGAGGTGATCACGACTTGCGCGCGTTCGTATCTCAATTGGGCGAACGCCTACCCTGCGGGCCTCGAGCACGTGAACGGGGTTCGCGTCCGTCGGTTCCGCACTGAGCGGGAACGAGACATGTGTGCCTTCAACACACGCTCGGAGGCGCTGTTCAGCCACCCGCATACTCCGGGGGACGAAAGGGCGTGGGTCGACGCTCAGGGCCCCTATGCTCCTCGCCTCATCGACTATCTCCACGCAATCGCCGGTGGCCGCGACCGGATCTTGTTCTTCACCTACCTCTATTATCCGACCGTCCACGGCATCCATGCAGATCCCCGCCGCAGCGTGCTCGTGCCTACCGCTCACGATGAGGCGCCCTTCTATCTGCCGATCTACGAGTCGGTTTTCTCCCTGCCCTCGGCGCTGATCTTCAACAGCACGGCGGAGGCAGAGCTGGTGCGGCACAGGTTCACGCGCTTGCCCAACTATACAGCGGTCATCGGCGTGGGAGTCGACAACCTCGAGCAGCTTGCCGATGACCAACCAGATTCGACCGCCGCGAAAGCCCCGGATCCCACTCTTCTGTACGCTGGTCGGATCGAGGAAGGTAAGGGCGTGGCCGAGCTGATCGAGTATCTGAAGCGCTACCGCGAGGAGCGCGATCGCCGCGTGCGCCTGTGTCTGATGGGCGAGGTGGCCATGGATGTGCCCGGAACGGACTGGGTCGAGTTGCTCGGCTTCGTCAGCGAGCAGGAAAAGATCGAACGCCTGCGGCAGGCGACCGTTCTCGTGGCGCCATCAGCTCTGGAGAGTTTCGCCATCGTTGTCCTGGAAGCGATGGCTGCCGGCACGCCAGTGCTGGTAAACGCCGCCAGCGCCGCCGCCGTCGAACATTGCCAACGCGGTGGCGCCGGACTCTATTACCGCGACTACGTTGACTTTTCCGAGGCCCTCACCCTGCTGCTCGAAGATGGCAAACTTCGTCGGAGTCTTGCAAAACAGGGGGTCCGCTACGTTCGCGCGAACTTTAGCTGGGGTCGCATCGTTGACAGCTACGAGAAGTTCCTAGCGGGCTAACCCGCATTTCTCAACAGCTCGTGGCTGCGCGAGCGCAATGGCAGGCGATGACTGC
>JBHHYG010000134.1:0-9051 GCA_046757445.1 Acidobacteriota bacterium | reverse complement strand
GACGATGTTGTGGTAGCCGGTGCAGCGGCACAGATTCCCCTCGAGCGCATGCCGGATGGCCTGCTCGTCGGGATCGCTCTCTGCCTGCAGGAGCTGGTGAGCGGCGAGGATCATGCCCGGAGTGCAGAAGCCGCACTGCAGCCCATGCTCATCCCAGAAGCTCTGCTGCAGGGGGTGGAGAGCGCCGCCGGCGGCCAACCCCTCGATGGTGGTGATCTCGGCGCCGTCGGCCTGCACGGCCAGCCGGGTGCACGACTTGACGGAGCGCCCGTCGACGAGCACGGTGCAGGCTCCGCAGATGCTGGTCTCACAGCCTACGTGGGTTCCCGTCAGACCGAGAACCTCGCGCAGGTACTGTACGAGCAGCATGCGCGGATCGACATCGTGGCGATGGCGGACGCCGTTGACGGTCACGCTGATCTGCGCCATCGGCCCACTCCTCCCGGATCACTATCGGCCCCGGCCAGGGGCCTGTTTCCTGGCGACGGACCTTACCTTATCGCAACTGACTCGACGGGTAACAGCTTCTCCGTCGGGTTAGCCGCTCCCTCCTGCTTGTCCACCGGCTGCTGGCCCGAGCTTCTCAACGGGTCGTGAAGCGAGCGGGCGCCAGGGCCGCAGGACAAGGCGCATGCCGGCAGAGAGGTGCGTGCGGGGCTTGCGGGGAGGCTTTACCCGGCAAGGGCGAGCGCAGCGAGTCGCCTGTCCGGGGCGGGGTAGCAGCGGTGCCTGCTCAGGGTAGACAATCCTTCTGGTGCGCCGAGGGATCTTCTCCGACGCCACCGGCACCAGATCACCCGGAACTCGAAGAGGTTGTACCTTGAAACTCTGGCAGGAAACGTCGGCGATCTACGCACGGCTCGAGACGCTGGTCGCCGAAGGCAAGCAGGCGGCGGTTGCCCTGGTCGTGCGCATTCAGGGATCGGCCTACCGGCGCCCTGGGGCCAAACTGCTGGTCGAGGAGGACGGCACGACCCTGGGGGGCGTCAGTGGCGGTTGCCTGGAGGCCGATGTACGCCAGGTTGCCCTCGAGGTGATGGGCAAGTCTGTCCCACGCAGCTTGCACTACGAGACCGGCTCCGAAGAGGACCTGATATGGGGCCTGGGGCTCGGCTGCAACGGCACCGTCGACCTTTTCGTCGAAGCGGCCACCCAGGCCCGCTACTTGGGAATGGTACGGGTTGTAGGACGCTTGCTGGACGGCAACGAGGCCTTCGCCGTGACGACCATCATCGAGGGGCGGCATGCAGGTGTCTGCCTGGTGGTGAAGTCGGATGGGATCATCGCCCACTGCACGGGCGAAACCGAGGCCGGCCCGGCGCTGGTGGCATCCTGCGTCGAGCATCTCGATCGCGGGCGCCCGGGGCTGCATTCCGTTGACGGGGTCGAGGTATTCACCGAGGTGCAGCGGCCGCCGCCGTTCTTGCTGGTGATCGGCGCCGGCGACGATGCCATACCGCTGGTCAGGTATGCGTCGGAGGCCGGCTTCCGGGTCCTCGTCGTTGATCATCGTCCAGCCCACCTGGCCGTCGATCGCTTTCCCTCCGCTCGCGGGTGTTTGTGCACGGAGCCGCAGGCCGAAGATCTCGAGCTGCCGCTGGGCAGCCAGACGTACACTGTGGTGAAGACGCACGAGCTGTCGCGCGATCGTCGCTGGGTGGAGCGGTTGCTGGCGGCGGAGGTGGCCTATGTCGGGTTGCTGGGGCCACAGGAGCGCCGCGACCGGATCTTGCAACAGGTGAGCGTCACCGACGACCGGCAGCGCGTCTACGGTCCCGTGGGACTGGACGTCGGCGCCGAGGGGCCGGAACAGGTCGGTCTCAGCGTCGTCGCCGAGCTGCTCGCCGTCTTCTCGGGACGTCAACCGCGGCACCTGCGCGAGCGACGGGGGGCGATCCATGTCGCCGACTGAGCGGCATCGATCGGTGGCCGGTATCGTGCTGGCGGCCGGGGAATCCACGCGCATGGGGGGCAACAAGCTGTTGCTCGAGATCGACGGCGAGACCCTGGTACGAAGCGCCGTGTGTC
Organism: Acidobacteriota bacterium; assembly: GCA_046757445.1. Taxonomy (GTDB): domain Bacteria; phylum Acidobacteriota; class UBA890; order UBA890; family UBA890; genus JBHHYG01. Next base: position 7,023 of record JBHHYG010000134.1, on the reverse strand, counting down.
GTGCCACGCAGTCGGGCCTCGAGCCGGTGGTGGTGGTTCTCGGTCACCAGCGGCGGCGTGTGGAGAAAGAGCTCCAGGGGCTGAGCTGTGAACCGATCGTCAACGAGCGCTTTCGGCGGGGCATCCAATCCTCCGTCGCCGCCGGCATCGCCCATCTTGCCGGCGATGTCGCTGCTGCCGTGATCATCCTGGCCGACATGCCCGCCGTCACCGCGCCGATGATCGCCGAGCTCATCGAGCGCTATCGGAGCGATGGCGTCGCTCTGCTGGTATCGCGCTACGGTGAGGTCATGGCCCCGCCGATTCTGTATGATCGTTGCCTCTTTGCCGAGCTCTGCTCGCGGCAAGCGGGCGGTGGCAAGCGAGTGATCGAGAAGCACCTCGAGGAGGCGGTGATGGTCGACTGGCCGGCCTCGTCGCTGCGCGACATCGATACTTTCGACGATTACCTGGGTTTGCAGGCGGCGGCTGTCGATGCGGTGGTGGAGGAACGCTGATGCGAGAGGAAATCCGTACCCTGCAGCAGCGCATGCAAGCGCACGGCTATATTGCCGAAGGCGCCATCGCCACGGCCGTATTCCTGGCTCAGCAGATGCGCAAGCCGTTGCTGATCGAAGGCGACGCCGGAGTCGGCAAGACCGAGATCGGCAAGGTCTTGGCGCGTATTCTCGACACCGAGCTCATCCGTCTGCAGTGCTATGAAGGCCTGGATGTCAACACTGCCTTGTACGAGTGGAACTACCAGAAGCAATTGCTGCGCCTTCGAATGGTGGAGCGAGACGGCCAGGACCCGGATCATCTGGAGGAAGTCATCTTCGGCCGTAGGTACTTGCTCGAGCGCCCCTTGTTGCGGGCCATCACACGGGATGAGGGCGCGCCGGTGCTGTTGATCGACGAGGTCGACCGGGCAGACGAGGGTTTCGAGGCCTTCCTCCTGGAGGTGCTCTCCGATTTCCAGGTCACCATTCCCGAGCTCGGCCCCATCCGGGCCGTGCATGTTCCTTACGTCGTCCTCACCTCCAATCGTACACGCGAGATCGGCGACGCCCTGCGCCGTCGCTGCCTTTACCTGTACATAGAGCACCCGACGCTCGACAAGGAGCTGCAGATCATCCATGCCAAGGTTCCCGGAATCAGCGAGCACCTCCGCGGCACAGATCGGTCGCTTCGTTCAGGAGCTACGCCGGCGCAGGCTCTTCAAGCCACCCGGCGTGGCAGAGACGCTCGATTGGGCCCGGGCCCTGGTAACCCTGCATCGGGATCAGCTCGACCCGGAGACGGTCAGGGAGACCCTCGGCTGCATCCTCAAGGACCTGCACGATGTCCAGAGCCTCGGCGCCGACCAGGTGAGCGCTCTGGTCGCCGCGGCCGGCGGTCCTGATGCACGGGCTTCGTGAGGCGAGAAGATGCCACTGCGGATGCCGCGGAAGGAACCACCGGGCGACCTGGTGATGCACCTGGTCCGTTTTGCCCGTGCCGTGCGGCAGCACGACATGGTCGTCGGGCTCAGCGAGGAGATCGACGCCGCCTCGGCGCTGGCCCATGTCGACATCGGCGACCGCAACGAGGTGCGTTTGGCGCTGCGCGCCACTTTCCGGATCCGTTACCGAGACTGGCAGGCGTTCGATGAGCTGTTCGCGCGTCTGTGGGGCCTCGAGGGGAGCGCCTGCGATCTGCCTTCACCGCCGCCCGCCGTAGCCCCGGAGAGCGCCGAAGGGTTCGACGAGGAGGACGCCCGGTGGCGGCCGCCGCGCGCCGAGGCGCCTGCGGCCGGCGGCGGGGCCCAGGGCAGCCGACCCGCTTATAGTCCCGATTTGCTGCTACGGAGCAAGTCCTTCGAGGCATGCTCCGAGATCGAGCTGGAGGCGATCGAGCACCAGATCGCCCGCCTGGTACGGAAGCTGGCGACGCGCCGCAGTCGCCGCCTGGTACCTAGCAACGGCCGTGGCCTCGTCGACCTGCGGCGCAGCCTCCGCCGCGGCATCGATCTCATCGATCTCGCCGCCAGACGCCGGGCCATCGAACAGCCGAAGCTGGTGATGCTCTGCGATACCAGCGGCTCCATGGACGCCTACTCTCGCTTCCTGCTGGAGTTCATGGTGGCGCTGAAGCGGCGGGCTCACCGAACCGAGGTTTTCGCCTTCAACACCTCCCTGAGCCGGCTGACGCCCTGGTTGGCCAACGAGGCTATCGAGGAGATTCTGAGTCGGCTCATCGCCGAAGTGCCTGACTGGTCGGGAGACACGAGGATCGGGGAATGCCTGCTGAGCTTCGTCGACAACTACCTGCTCGGGCTGGTCGACGCGCGCACGGTGCTGGTGATCCTCAGCGATGGGCTGGACCGCGGCGACCCTGAGAAGCTGGTGGAGGCCATGGGCCGACTGCGGGCACGGGCCCGACGGTTGATCTGGCTCAACCCGCTGCTCGGGGATCCCCGCTACCGTGCGGAAGCCAGGGGGATGAAGGCGGCGCTGCCCTTCATCGATCATTTCGCCGCCGCCCACAACCTCGAGTCACTGGCACAACTGATACCGTACCTGGTGGCGTAGCGGCCGGGAGGCGTGAGGCGCCGGCTCGCGATGCGGGCCCTGGCGCCGCAGCAAGGAAAGCGAGGAATCTGGTTAGATGGGGATTCGGATCGAGCAGGCCTTCACGGTGAAGGCACCGGCGGAGGAGGTTTGGGCGTACCTGATGGACCCTCGCCGGGTCGCCGGGGCGCTTCCGGGTGCCGAGATCATCGAGGAGGTCGACGGGCGCACCTTCAAAGGCAAAATCACCGTCAAGGTGGGGCCGGTTTCCGCTAAGTTCGGCGGCCTCGTGCGCTTCGAGGAGATCGACGAAGAGGCCCGCACCGCCACGCTCGTCGCCTCCGGGCGGGGGTTGCGGGGGGTGGGAAACGCCGAGATGCGCATGCAGGGCAGGGTCTCCGACGCCGGGGGGGGCGAGACGGCAGTGAAGATGAGCTCGGAGGTCACCATCACCGGCCTGTTGGCGCAGTTTGGCAGGGGCATGATCGACGAGGTTTCCCAGCAGATGATGAAGCGCTTCGCCGAGGCCCTGCGCGCAGATCTGGAAGGGCGGGACTAGTGCTCCGCGACGAGATGCGCCCCTTCGGTCATCTGACGCCCTTCCCCGCAGCCATGGAGACGGCGTTGGCTCTCGCCGTGCCGGTCGATGAGCGCGAGCGGGTATCTCTGCGGCAGGCCTCGTCGCGCGTACTTGCTGAAGCCATTGTCTCGCCGGTGGATTTACCGGCCAGCCCGCGTGCAGCCATGGACGGCTACGCGGTCAGGGCCGAGGATATCGCCGGCTGCAGCTCGGCGGCGCCGGCCGAGTTGCGCTGCCGCGGCTGCCTGCTGGCGGGAATGCAGCCGCCCTCGGCGGTTGACCGCGGGAACTGCATCGAGATCGCCACGGGGGCACCGCTGCCGCCGGGCACTGACACCGTGGTGCCGGTGGAAGAAACGGAGCTGCGCGGCGATCGGGTGTGGGTGAAGCTGGCTGCCGCGCCGGGCACCCACGTTTCCGAGCGCGGCGAGGATCTACGCGAGGGGGAAACCCTGGCGCCCGCAGGCGCTCTCTTGTCGCCGGCGATCGTTGCGGCGCTGGCGGCGGTGGGTATCGATACGGTGCAGGCCTGGAGGCGCCCCAAGGTGCTGCTGGTGCCCACAGGCAACGAGGTCGTGCCGCAAGGGGAAAGCCTGCCGCCAGGTCATGTCTACGACTCCAACTCCATCGCCCTGCAAGCGTTGCTGGAAGCCAATGGAGCTGACGCCGAACGGGCCGATATCGTCACCGACGATGGGGCCGCCCTGGCTGCGGCAATCGGTCGTCCCGGCTTTGACATGGTGGTGACCATCGGTGGCACCTCGGTGGGACGTCACGACCTGGTCATCGACGTGGTCGGCCGCTCGGGCGAGGTGCTGGTGCACGGCGTTGCCATGAAGCCCGGCAAGCCCTTGATGCTGGCCCGCCTCGCCGGGCGCCCGGTGGTGGGCTTGCCGGGCTTCCCGACCTCCTGTCTGTTGCTGGGCTATGGTGTGCTCGAACCGATGGTCCGTCGTCTGGCGAGATTGCCGCAAGGGAGCCGCTCGAACAGGCTGGTGAAGCTCGCGGAACCGGTCAGCTCACCGGCGGGAAAGCACCAGCTGTTGACGGTTATCCTGAGAGATGATGGGGCAATTCCCGCCTATCGGGCCTCGAGCACCATCAGTAGCATGTCGGCGGCGGATGGATGGATCGTCATCGATGCCGCCACCGAGCGGTTGTCTGCCGGCACCGACGTGCAGGTGATGCTGTTTTGAGCGCCAAGGAGATCGAGTTGCACGACTGGGTAATCACAAACCTCTCCAAGATCGTCGGCGCCAGCGATCGGAAGAAGTTGCCGGCCTTGGTGGCGCAGTGCCTCGAGCAGCGCAGTATCGACGGAATCGATTATTACCGGGTCACCGAAAGCATGGACTCGCTCAGTCGCGGCATGTTGGTGACTGCGGAAGCGGTGGTTGCCGACTATCCACGTATCCGGCGCGTCTTCCACCTCACCCATGCCATCACCAAGTACTACTACAGCCCTTTTTACGTCGAGCAATTGGTGCCTGGCTACCATGCCCGCTTCGTGCGCTTACAAAACCGCACAATCGCCTTCACGCGAGGCGGGCGGGCCTGCCCGTTCACCACCGATCGAGCCGGAGACCTGGTGCCGGCCGCCTTCTTCGAGGAGAATCCCGGGCTGATCCTGTGCATGGCAGTGAGCGGGGTGGGAACTCCTTATTCGGCGCCGGCCGCGAGCGGCAGTGAAGAAGATCTGCAGGGTTGGGCCGTCGATCTGCTCGAGCGCGACGTCAAGGAGCCGCTGTCGCCCGAGCAGAAGTACGCGATCTTCGATCGCTACGAGCTTGCGGCGGTACCGCATGCCGGTCCCTTCACCGCCGAGGATCTCGAGCCGTTGCGGGCGTGGGTGGGCGAGCTGGACGCGCAAGGCGCTACCGGCGTGGTGTTGAAGCCCTCCGACCGACGTCACAGACCGTTGAAGTATGCGACGCCCTCGGAGCTTCTTTGCCCACTGCCCGTTGGCGCCTGGCTCGCGCTGCAGGGTGCCGCCTCCGACCCCTGCCTGCAGCGCCTCTTACGGGCCGCCTTCTCGCTCTCCGAGTTCCGGCAGGGTGGGGAAGAGATCGACTGGCAGGGGACCGGGAAGATGTTGCTGGAACCGTTCCTCGATGCGCTCCACCAGCTTGCCGACGGTGAAGGGCTGCGCCAGGAGCGGAGCGTCTGGGTGCACGAGAAGGAGGCAGCAGAGAAACTGCTGGCTCATCTCAGGCAGGCCGGGAGCGGCGTGAAGATCGAGCCGCTGGACTTGCAGGCGGAGGAGGGCGGCTGGCGCCTACGCTTCGTGGAGCACTATTCGGAGGCCACCGCCGCGCTGGCCCACCGCCTGTCGGGAGCCTCGTATCTCGACTGAATGTTCTGCGCTCGCGACAAAAACCGTTGAGATATGCGGGCTAGCGCTTTTCTTCCGCGGCGGAACCAGGTGCGACGATCCCCTCGACGCGGATCTGTTCGACGCGGTGGGGGCGGGCACGCTGGATGAGGAAGGTGAGTCCAGCGTGCAGGATACGCTCACCCGGCTTCGGGATGCGTCCGGTGATCTCCAAGAGCAGCCCGGCCAGTGTGGTGCTCTCTTGGGCTTTGAGCTCGAGACCGTACTGGCGGTTCAGGAAGCTGAGCGGGCAGGCACCGCCGACCAGCAGGGAGCCGTCTGGGAGCTCCATGACCTGTGGTGTTCGCGGTAGGTCGTATTCGTCTTCGATCTCGCCAACGATCTCCTCCAACAAGTCTTCGAGGGAGACGATGCCCTCGACGCCGCCGTACTCGTCGATAACGATGGCCAGATGCTTCCGCTGTAGCTGAAAGGCTTGGAGCAGGTCCTCGAGGGCGGCCGATTCCGGAACGAAGAGGGGCTTGCGCGCCAGCGAGCGCAGGCTCATCTCTTCCAACCGTTCCCAGTATCGGAAAACGTCCTTGCTATGGAGAACGCCGACAATATCGTCGAGGGTTCCTTCGTATACCGGAAAGCGTGTGTTTCCCGACCGGCGGATGACATCGAGTATTTCGCTTGCCTGGGCGTTGACCGAGATCGCCACCACCTGGGTGCGGGGAATCATCACGTCCTCGATGGTGGTCTCGGTCAAGCGCAGAATGCCATGCAGCATTTGTCGCTTTTCGCGGGCGATGACCCTTTCTTCCTCGCCAAGCGAGATGATGCCCTCGATATCCTCCGCCGACACCTTCGCGACCTGCGGATGAGGTTTCCCCCACCTGAAGAGCAAGGCGTTGGCCACCGCCGTGGCGATGCTGGCCAATGGATAAAGCACCTTGACCAGGGTGGCGATCGGCACGGATACCAGAAACGAGACCCGCTCGGGGTTGCGAGCGGCCAGGGTTTTGGGGGTGATCTCCGAAAGGATGAGAATGAGGGCGGTCATGATCAAGGTGGCGTAGAGCGTGCCGCGATCACCGACCACCGAGATGGCCCATGCGGTGGCCACCGCGGAGGCCGCGGTGTTGGCGAAGTTGTTACCGAGCAAGATGGTCGAGATCAGCCGATCGGGCATCGCTACCAGCGATCGTACCCGCGCTGCGCTCTTGTCGCCTCGGCGAGCGAGGTAGCTCAGCCGGTACCGATTCACCGCCATCAAAGCGGTTTCGGAGCCAGAGAAAAATCCAGATAGCGCCAACAGCAATACCAGGCCGACCAGTGCCGGCACCGGGTCGGACATGAGGGTCACCTCGACGGTTGTGCGGGGGAAACGAGACTGCAGGCGTCTTTCGCCACCCGTGCACCATAGCATTGCGGCCGCGACGCCGACCATTCCCCGGCGCGCAGCGTGCTATATTGCTCTTTCTTGCGCCCATCTCCTTTTCTCGCGCGATACTTTTGTCCGCCAAGACCATGTCGAGAAGCTCGTCAGACGCCAGGCGAGACGTCAACGGCCACTGCTGCATGGCGGCTGGCGACCAGGT
>JBHHYG010000133.1:0-9054 GCA_046757445.1 Acidobacteriota bacterium | reverse complement strand
CGCCCGCGCCCTTTCCCACGCCCTCGCGACGCAACCCGTTGAGAAATGCGGGCTATAGCGTCAGCGAAAGACCTCCAGCTTGGCATAGCGGGCGAGGATTGTCTTGCTGCCGGCGGCGAAGCGGATCTTCAGCTTGAGGCCCTTGCCGGAACCCTGACACCAGGTTACCTTGCCGAGCCCGAAGATCGGGTGACGCACCCGCACCCCCACATGTAGGTCCTTTGCTGGGGCCGCACGGGTGGTGCGCTCTGCCGAGGCCGTTGCATCACCTTGTCGGGGCACAGTGCCGGCGCGACGGGATGCGCCGGAGACAGTCGTAGTCTCGATCGGGGCGTTGTGGACGATCATGCTGCTGGGGTTGATCTCGGCGATGAAGCGCGACGGTTCCTGCCAGCGCTCACGTCCGTAGAGACGCCGGCTATGGGCGGCGCTCAATAGCAGACGACGGCGTGCACGGGTCATGCCGACATAACATAGGCGGCGCTCTTCCTCTACTTGACCCTCGGCCAGGGCTGATGCGTGGGGAAACAAACCCTCCTCCATACCACAAAGAAAGACCACCTCGAACTCCAGCCCCTTGGCGGCATGAACGGTCATCAGCCGCACACCACCGGTGCTGCCCTGATCGGTGTCAGCGTCAGTCAGCAGGGCGACACGGTCGAGAAAGGCGGCCAGCTCGGCGAGGCCGTTGCCGGACGGGCCATGGTCGATCTCCTCCGTTGCTGCTGATATCAGCTCTTCGAGGTTGGCGAGGCGATCACCAGCGTCGGGTCGCGCCGCCAAGGTAGCCGCGTAACCGCTGCGATCGAGGGTGGCGCGGATCAGGTTCTCGATGGAGACGGTGGCGGCCAGACGTCGTAGCTCTTCGAGCATGCGATGGAAAGCCAGCAATCGGGGAATAACGGCAGTGGGGCAGGCGGTGGCGCGAAGGGCATCCGCCGGTGCTGGCTGCGAGGCCAGATGCTGCAAGGCTGCCGCGGCGCCCATCTGTGGCTGTGCGCCGGCCAGCGCTTCGAGCGTTGCGGGGCCGATGCCGCGGCTGGGCACGGCAACGGCACGCCTGAGAGCAACGTCGTCTGGCCGCACTAGTAGCAGTAGGTAAGCGAGCAGATCTCGAACCTCAGCGCGGGCGAAGAAGCGCGGCCCGCCGACGACACGGTGGGCGATACGCCGAGCGAGAAAAGCCTCCTCGAGTAGGCGCGACTGCGCATTGGTTCTGTACAGAATCGCGATCCCGGAGAGCGCCACGTCCGCCGCCACCAGGGCCGCGACCTTGCTCACCGCCCACTCGGCCTCCTGCCTGTCGGTGGCGCACTGGACGAAGAGCGGTAACTCACCACCTTCTTCCTCAGTCCACAGCTTCTTGCCCAGCCGTTGGTGGTTATGTGAGACGAGGGAGCTGGCGGCGGCGAGAATAGGTCGTGTCGAACGGTAGTTTCGTTCCAGGCGGATCAGCGTGGCGCCGGGAAAGTCGTCCTGGAAATCGAGCACGTTGTTGAGATCGGCGCCGCGCCAACGGTAGATGGATTGATCCTCGTCGCCAACCACCATCAGCTCGTGATCTTCCGGGGCGCCGAGCAGCGATCGAACGAGGCGATACTGCAGGCGGTTAGTGTCCTGATACTCGTCCACCAACAAGTGTCGGAAGCGCTGTTGGACGGCGGCGCGAAGCTCGGCGTTCGCCGACAACAATTTCAGGGGCCGGTAGAGCAAGTCGTCAAAGTCGACGGCTGCCGCCTCCTCCATGGCTCTGCGGTATTCCTTCCAGATGCGGCCGGCCACGCGCCGGTTCCAGCTCGCAGCCTTTTCGTCCCAAGCGGCTGGATCCTCGAGGCGGTTCACGGCACGGCTACAGCGGCCGTACAGGCGCGCCGGCTCATATTCGCTGGCACTGACCTGCAGCGCATGCTGGCACTGCCGCCACACCGCCAGCGAGCTATCGCGGTTGTAGATGGCGAAGCCTGCGGGCGGTGCGCCGTGCCGACCGGCCCATTCGCGTAACAGTCGCAGCCCGAGGGCGTGGAAGGTCGACAGCCAGAGGCCCTCAGGTTGCTCGCCGAGAAGGCTCCGCACCCGCGCCCGCATCTCTGCCGCCGCCTTGTTGGTGAAGGTCACAGCACAGATCGAATTTGGTGGGACCCCGCGCTCGGCGATCAAGTAGGCGATCCGGCGGGTGAGAACGCGGGTCTTGCCGGAGCCGGCGCCGGCAAGAACGAGGCAAGCGCCGCCCGTGTGGGTGACGGCGCTACGTTGTTCCGGGTTGAGGTGGGCAAGGAGTGCCGCGGCCTCAGGGCGCGTGCGGAGGCTATTCAACCGTCACGCTCTTGGCGAGATTACGTGGCTGGTCGACGTCGCAGCCCCGTCGCACGCCGATATGGTAGGCAAGTAGTTGCAGTGGCACGACCGCGAGAATCGGGGCGAGCTCGGGTAGGCAGTCGGGAATGACAATGAGATCGTCAGCGATCTCGCTGATCTCGTCGTCACCCTCGGTGACCAGAGCGATCAGGTGACCTTGCCGGGCACGTACCTCCTGCAGGTTGCTGCAGACCTTCTCATACCAGGGACCTTTTGGTGCGAGGCCGAGCACCGGCATGGTACGGTCGATGAGAGCGATGGGACCGTGCTTCATCTCTCCGGCGGGATACCCCTCGGCATGGATGTAGGAGATCTCCTTCAGCTTGAGGGCCCCCTCGAGGGCGATTGGATAGAGGGGCCCGCGACCCAGGTAGAGGAAATTCCGGCGTCGGGCCAGGCCTCTCGCCAGCGCCGCGAATTGCTCTTCCCCCGATAACATTCCCTCGATTTGGCGTGGTAGCCGTGCCAGGGCCTCGACGCGCTCGGCGAGCTGCTCGGCCTGCAATTGCCCGCGCAACCTTGCCAGCCGCAAGGCCAACAGGTAGAGGCAAACGAGCTGGGTGGTGAAGGCCTTAGTGGAGGCGACGCCGATCTCCGGCCCGGCCTGTGTGTAGATCACGCCTTCGGCGATGCGCGTCGCCATGGACCCGAGGACGTTGCAAACGGCCCACACGCGTGCGCCGCGGGATTTGGCCTCGCGCATCGCCGCGAGGGTGTCGGCCGTCTCGCCGGACTGGGTGATGGCACAGGCCACGGTGCCATCACCCAGCAGGGGATCCCGGTATCGAAACTCGCTGCCGTAGTCCACCTCCACAGGCAGGCGGGCCAGCCCTTCGATCCAGAACTTGCCCACGAGGGCCGCGTGCCAGGAGGTGCCGCAGGCTATCAGGCAGAGCTTGGAGATGCTCGCCGCGTACTTCTTGTCGAGCCCGAGATCCGGGAGGTCGACGCGGGCTGCAGCTCGTTCCAGCCTGCCTACCAGGCCGTCGCGCACGGCCTCCGGCTGCTCGTGAATCTCTTTCAGCATGAAATGCCGGTAGCCGCCCTTCTGAGCGGTGACCGGATCCCAGTGGATCTGTTGTGGTCGGGCTTCGACCCTTTCCCCATCGAAGGTGGTCAGGGTTACGGCCTCCGGCGTAAGGGTGGCGATCTGGCCGTCGTCAAGGAAGATGACGGAGCGCGAATACGGCAGGACTGGGGGCACGTCGGAGGCGAGCAGTTGCTGGCCGTCGCCGAGGCCCACCACCAGCGGTGGGCCCTGTTTGGCAGCGACGATCTTCTGGGGGGAGGTGCTGGTCATGGCCGCCAGCGCGTAGATTCCCTGCAGTTCTCGCGCCGCTCGCCGGACTGCGGCCTCCAGGTCGTTGTCGAAGTGTTCCTCGATGAGGTGAACGATTGCCTCGGTGTCGGTGTCGGTGACGAACTCGTGTCCCTTTGCAGACAGCTGTTTCCTCAGCGCTAGGTAGTTCTCGATGATGCCGTTATGGACGACGACCAAATCGCCGTCGCAATCCCGGTGAGGGTGGGCGTTCTCCTGGCTTGGAACCCCATGGGTCGCCCAACGTGTGTGGCCAACGCCGTAGCTGCCAGCAACGGGTCGCCGCTCGAGTTCCTCCTCGAGATTCTTGAGCTTGCCGGCGGCGCGGCGCACCTCCAAGATTCCAGTGGTGGTGACGACGGCCAAGCCGGCGGAGTCGTAGCCGCGGTACTCTAAGCTCTTGAGCGCCTCGAGGAGAATCGGCACGGCCGGCTCATTGCCGACGTAACCGACGATTCCGCACATTAGGTGTTCCGGGTCACGACTACGGTAGCGTTTGTGGCGGGCACTAGGTATCCACCTTTTTGCTGGCGCGTCGCCGTGACGCCCAGCCTTTCTTGTTGGTCTGGCGGCCTCTTGCCAGGCTGAGCGCATCCTCTGGTACGTCCTCGGTAATCGTCGAACCGGCGCCGACGTAGGCATTGGCACCAACGCGCACAGGTGCCACGAGGGCCGTGTTGCTGCCGATAAAAGCGCCGTCTTCGATGATCGTCTTGTACTTGCGCTGGCCATCGTAGTTGCAGGTGATCGTGCCGGCGCCGACGTTGACGCTGTCACCGATATCAGCGTCTCCCAGGTAAGAGAGGTGGCCAGCCTTGCTGCCGGCGCCTATGCGCGTTGCCTTGGTCTCCACGAAGTTTCCAAGGCGGACACGGGGCCCGATGTCGGAGCCCGGCCGCAAGCGGGCATAGGGCCCGATCGTCGCCCCGTCGCCGACGGTGCTGTCTTCGATGACGCTGCCGTCCAGCAGGGTCACGCTATCGCCAATGCGGCTGGCCGCCACCCTGACGTTAGGGTAAAGCGTGCACCCCGCACCGATGACAGAATCACCCTCGAGCATGATGCCGGGGTAGAGCACGGTGTCAGCGCCTACCGTGACGTCGACGTCGACGAAGGTGGAGCACGGATGGCGGACGGTGACGCCGGCCTCCATCAATGCGCTCAGGACCCGGCGGTGAAGCAACGCCTCGGCGCGCGCCAGCTCTGCACGAGTGTTGACCCCGTGTACCTCTTCAGCGTCCCCGTGCTCGAAGACCCCGACGTGCCCGACGCTCTCACGCAATAGGCGAAAAGCATCCGGCAGACCGTATTCCCCCTTGACGTTATCCTGCCCAACTGAGACGAGCACGTTCCGCAGTGAGGCGAGGTCGAAGCAGTAGACACCGCCATTGACCTCGCCGATAGCCAGTTCCTCTTCGCTGGCATCGGCCTCCTCGATGATGTGGTGCAGATTTCCCTGGTGGTCGCGGACGATGCGACCGTAACCGGCCGGCTCGTCGGGCCTGACAACCAGGCAGGTTGCTGCAGCATCTCCATGTCGCTCGAGGAGAGCCGTCAGTGTCGACGGGCGGATCCCCGGGCAGTCGCCGTTGATCACCAGAAGGGATCCCCGAGTCTCGCCGATGGCCTTGCAGCCCACCGCCACAGCATCGGCAGTGCCGGCGGGGGGATCCTGAACCACGCAGGTGGCCGGATATGGGCGCAGCTGCTGGCGAAAGACCTCGGCGCTTTCGCGGGGGACGACAACGTGCAGGGAGGCGGGTCGCAACTCGACAGCGGCGCGGGTCACATGGACTACGAGCGGCAGGCCCGCGGCCGGGTGAAGGACCTTGGGGAGCAAGGAGTGCATCCGCTTACCCTCGCCGGCGGCGAGGATCAGCACGTGTACGGGCGTCATCCTGCCTAAGCTTCTTGGTCAGTGGGCTCGTCGGCGGTGACCAGTTGCTGGAATTCCTTGTGGACTCGTAGCGGAGTGAAGTCGGAGTCGTTCTTGGCAAAGATGCGGTTGGCGTCGTTGATCTTGATGGCGCCGCGCAGCGAATCGAGCGCAGCCTCGAATTCACCGGCCTGAGCATAGGCGGTAGCCTGGCAGTACAGAATCCGATCATTGCCGGGGGCCTTCTTGGAGGCTTTCGAGAAGGAGTCGAGGGCAGCGGGCAGATCTCCGGCATTCATCTGCATGACACCAAGCAGGTAGAGGTCTTCGGTGTTCCTGGGCGCCGGTGCCTTCTTGTCGAGATGGTCCTTGCAGGCCCTGAGATACTGGGTGGCCCGCGAGAGGATGCCGATATTCGAGGGCGGATCTGCGAGGATCGCCTCGAAATCCTCGGCAGCTTCCGAGTACTTGCCGCGCATGAGCTTCTTCATGCCCGCCTGGAGTCGCTGCACCGACTTCTTGGTTGTCTTGTCAGTGCGCTCTTGCTCTCGTCTGGCCTTTTCGGTCTCTGCTGCCTTCTGGCCTGCCTGGAGGCGAGCTTTACGCTCTTCCTTCGTCTCTTCCTGTATCGCTTTGCGGCGAGGCAACGTATGGATGGACTCTATAGGGGCCGGACGCGGCTCCTCGGGAAGAGATTTATCGTGCGCCACGACAGGCTCCTGCGCGGGTGGCGCCGTAGCTTCGGCGAGCACCTCCTGCTTCTTCAGACCCATGCGACGGATCTTGGACTCCATCGCCTTGGTGCTGACGCTGAAGTGCTCGGCCAGATCGCTGTAGGTCTGGGTGAGAAACTGCTCTCGGATGTATTTCTCGTCTTCATCTATCCAATTCTTTGGCATGGCCCCCGGGGGATGGACAGCAAGTAGCTGGAAAGCGGGATCGGGGAAAGCGGTTAATTATAGAGGCGTGGTGGGTAACCACTCAAGCAAGGGACGAGCGCGCCGCGCCGTGTTCCGGTTGACAGCCGGGCGACGCAATCGCTAGTTTGCCTGCAGCAGCTTTGTATCGAGGTAGCGGTGAGCAGATCGCTTCCATCGGCTGGAAGGAGCTCGGTGAATGCTGGACCGGCTCGTCTGGTTGGGCCACGATGCCTTCCTGCTTCGGGGGCCGCCGACAGTCTACGTCGATCCGATCCGTGTTGAGGCGGGCCCAGCTGCCGAGCTGATCTTGATCACGCATGGACACTACGATCATTGCTCCCCCGCTGATATCGCCAACGTTGCCACCCCGGAAACGGTTGTCCTCTGCCCGTCCGACTGCGCCACTTGCCTGAAGGGATTGGCAGGAGAGGTAAAAATCATGGAACCGGGAACGCGTGTTTCCCTGCTAGGAATGGAGGTCGAGGCCATGCCAGCCTATACGCGGCGGCGGCGGTTGCATGGTCGTGCGAACGGCTGGCTCGGCTACCGGCTGCGCAGAAAAAGCGAGAGCTTGTATCACGCCGGCGATACCGATTACATCGTCGAGATGCAGGAGGTCGCGGCCGATGTTGCCTGCCTTCCGGTTTCTGGCGGCACGGTGATGACCGCTGTCGAGGCGGCGGCGGCGGCGGACTGCATCGGCCCTGGGGTAGCATTACCGATGCATTATGGAATGTTCGTGGGTGAATCGGAGGACGCCCGGGCTTTCCGAGAGCGCGCGAACGTTCCGGTCCATATCCTCGAGCCACAGCTAGCGGCGGAGGCGTGAGGCAGGCTACAAGCCGCAGGGAAGCTGGCGTCGGTCGTGGCACCGCAGTGGGTCTGGGACTGCTCCTGTGCTTGCTGCTGGCGGTGGCGGTTTGGGCGCTGCACGTTTCCGCCTACAGGCCATTGCCGGCCAGCGCCACCACGAGCGCGGGTGGCGCGGCGCCGGGGAAATCCGGCGGCGGCGACATGGGATACCCTTGGCGGGGTGCGATCCATGTGCACTCGCGGCTTTCCGACGGCGCCGGCAGCATCGACTCGATCGTCCAGGCCGCCTCGGCGGCCGGCGTAGATTTTTTGATCCTCACCGATCACAACCCGTTGGGAGCGGCTGCGCGGGCCGGGGGTGGCTGGCGCAGCGGGGTGTTCGTCATCGTCGGCGAGGAGATCTCCACTTCCGAGGGTCATCTGCTGGCACTGCAGGTGCCCGCCCACCGCTTCGGGTTCGGTCCCAGCGCCCGCGACGCCCTGGCCGACATCGAGGAGCTGGGAGGTTGGGCGCTGGTGGCCCACCCGAGCCACCCGCAGGAGCCATGGCGCGGCGGCTGGGCCGGCCTGCAGGGCCTGGAAGTGGTGAACTTGGCCTCGTCTTGGGCACGCACGGGATGGGGGCGAAGATGGGCGTCTATCGCTGCTTACCCCTTCAACCCGGGGTACACGGCACTTCGCCTTCTCTCCGACAACACGGCGGCGGTGTCGCTGTGGGATGGGATGACACGGCTGTCGACCGGGGGAGAGGGTCGCTGGCCGCGAAGGCTGTCGGCGGTGGCGAGTGCTGATGCCCACGGCCCCGTGCTGTGGCCTCTGCCTCTGCCGCGCTACGTCGATGCCCTGGCTGCCGTCAACACCGTCGTCTGGATCGATGAGCCGGCCAGCGACCGGCAACAAGATGCTGGCGCGAAGCTCCTGGCGGCATTGCGGGCCGGGCGGGCGGCGGCGGAGATCGCTTCGGTCGGTGAGGCGAGGGGATTCCACTTTCTGGCCAGAGCCGCCGCCGGCCCGCCTGTCCGGCTCGGTGAGATGGCGAGCTGGGAAGAGGGTCCCTGGATGCTGCGGGCCGGCTTCAACGCCCCAGGGCCGTACAGAGTGATTCTCTACCGGGATGGCCAGCGTGTGGCGAACGCGGATGGTGCCGGACTGGAGTATACGGCGGATCGCCCGGGGACCTACCGGGCAGAGGTCTACCGCATCGACGGGCCGCGGGGGGCGGGGCACGTGGGCGGAGTCCCCTGGGTGATCAGCAACCCCATCTATCTGTGGCCAGCCGGTGCACGCCAGGCGGCGGTCTTCCATCGCGCCCCTCCCCTGCCGGCGCCACCGGTGAGCGAGAGCCTCGCTACCCGACCAGGCTGGGGTGCCGAGAGCTCCGTCGATGCGCGCAGCCAGCTCGACGGGGCTGCTGGTCGGCTCAGCTGGGAGCTCGAGCTGCCGACACAGGGGCAAGCAGAGAGCTATGCCGCTCTCGCCTGGAGGCCGGCGGCGCCGGTGGACTGGAGCCGGCGTGGGGGTTTGGTGCTGCGCCTTTCGTCACGGCGGACACTGCGGTTCATCGTGCAGGTGCGTTGCCGTGCCGCGGACGGCAGGGAGCGGTCCTGGTATCACTCGCTGAAGGTGGGTCCCGCAGCCCGCAGCGTCGCCATCCCCTGGTCGCGCTGGCTGTTGCAGGGTGAGGACGCAGCGCATCAGACGCGCGTGGCCGACCAGACACGGCCGGCGGCGACGACGGCGGGACCCGGCTCTGAGGACCTGGGGCGGGTAAC
>JBHHYG010000132.1:0-9064 GCA_046757445.1 Acidobacteriota bacterium | reverse complement strand
TAGCGAAAGCATCCTCGTCGCTGACGGTGATGACTTCGTCGATGAGCTCCATGTCGAGCGTCTCGGGGAGAAAGGATACACCGATACCCTCGACCTTGTGCTCGCCGGCCTCGCCGCCACCGAGAATCGAGCCCTGCGGCTCGACCGCGACGGCCAGACAGCGGGGATTACGCTCCTTGATATAGCGGCTCACGCCGGTGAAGGTGCCTCCCGTACCAACGCCGATGACCACGGCATCGACCGACCCTTCCATCTGCTGCCACAGCTCCGGCCCCGTGGTCTGGTAGTGGATCCGCGGGTTGGCCGGGTTGGCAAACTGCTGCGGCACGGTTGCGTCGGGCAGGGTCTCGGCGAGGCTGAAGGCTCTCTCGATCGCCCTCTGCATGCCGTCGGCCCCGGGGGTCAGCTCGAGCTCGCCGCCGAGCGCTTGCATCAACATCATTTTTTCCCGGCTGTATTTGTCGGGTACCACCAGGATGACCCGATAGCCGCGCGACACGCCCACCAGCGCCAGGCCGATGCCGGTGTTACCGGCGGTCGGCTCGATCACCGTGCCGCCGGGCACCAGGCGGCCATCTTCTTCCGCCGCCCGCAACAAGCCGAGGGCGGTGCGATCTTTGATGCTGCCGCCGGGGTTGGTGTACTCGAGCTTGGCATAGACCTGTCCGCCGCTGGCGGCCCTGAGGCGCTGCAGGCGCACCATAGGGGTGTTGCCGATAAGGTCCTGGAGCCCTGGCTCCGCTGTGGGCGGCACAACGGGGTCCACGGTCGAGGGCTTCTCGGGCGTCGGTGCGGTCATCTCGATCTCAGCCTACCGGCCGCCGAGCCGGGGCGTCAAAGCGCCATGGCTGGCCGCTGTGGGCGGCCCCACCCGAAGCGCAGTGGAACATCTCGCGCGGCTGGGCCGGATGCTCGTGTGACGGAACCCTTGTCCCAGGCGAGGAAGCCGCCCGTGGTGCAGGCAGATGGCTTGCACTACGATTGTCGTCTCGGAAATCAGCGGAGATAACTTCGCGCCCAGGCCCTGGGCGAAGACAGAGTCATGTCGAGGAAAATCACAACCACTCTCGTCTTGAGTATCGCCTTGCAGTGGGTTTCCCTGCCGGTGGAGGAGATACAAGCAAGGCATCCCGAGGCAGCAAACCCTGACCTTCCGATCCTGGTAGACGACTACGCCTACCAGTTGCAGGGCTACGCCAAGGGACTCAAGAGGGTTGCCGAATCTCGTTTCGACCTCGTGGTGATCGATTACTCGCGCTTCGGGGATGCAGGATCGGAATTCACGAAGGAGCAGATCGAGGCCTTGAAGTTCGACGGTCCCTGCGGACGGCGCATCGTGCTGTCGTACATGAGCATCGGCGAGGCCGAGACTTTCCGCTTCTACTTCGACCCGGACTGGATCGACGAGGATGGAAATCCGGTGCCCGGCGTGGCCCCTGCTTTCCTGGGGCCTTCCAACCCAGATTATCCGGATAATTACAAGGTCCGTTTCTGGATGAAGTCGTGGAAGGTGATCATCTACGGGGTGGGTCAAGGATCGGAGAAGAGCTATCTCGACCGCATTATCGACGCCGGCTTCGATGGCGTCTATCTCGACATCATAGATGCCTTCGAGTTCTGGGGCCCCGACGAGATTGACGGCAACGATGTCAATCGTCGGGCACCTAAGGACATGGTCTCGTTTGTCCGTCAAATTGCCCGTTACGCTCGGCGCCAGCGAGGGCAGAAGGATTTCTTGGTGTTCCCGCAAAACGGAGCCAACATTATCGATCCGGAGGTTTATGTCGATGCCACCGACCCCGATCGGGAGGCGCGAAAACAACGGAAGCGTTATTTTAAGAACATCTCCGGCATCGGCGCTGAGGACACATTCTTTTTCGGCAACCGCGCCAACAACAATAAATACAAGCCGCAGCAGGAGATCATCGCCTTCCTCGACCAGTTTCTCGCCGCCGGCAAGACCGTTCTCGCCGTCGACTATCTGACCAGGGCCAAGAGCATTGCGCGCTCTTATGACGAGGCAAGGGCGCAAGGCTACGTACCCTACGTGACGAAGCGAAACCTCAACCGGCTGACAATCTCCAAAGGGTTCGAGCCGACTTGCAGCTGAGCTGGGCTATAGCGAAACCGGTTTCGGATCCTCGTCGGGGCAGGTAGGCGCGACCCGCTACTACATTCGGACGCTGACGGGCGATGTCGCTGTTGGACTGCGGAATGACTTGACGACGGCGCCTCGACTGGTCAGTCTCGCCGCATGCGAGAGATTCCCGCCTGGTTTGGTCTCAGCGCCGCCGACGCAGCCGATGCCAGGGCGGTCGTTCTTGGCTGTCCCCTCGAGGGGCAGGACGCCTACCGCGGCGGCTCGTCGCAAGGCCCCGCTGCCATCCGCGAGTGGGCCCGCACCGCCCAGGCGGTGAGGGAAGATGGCAGCCCGATCGAGGGCTTGCGGGTGGTGGATTTCGGCGATGTCGAGGTCGTCGCTGGGCAAGGGGATGCGACATCGGCTGCCGCTTCAGGCGAGGCGCGCTGGCGCGCTATCGAAGGTCCCGCGTCACGGGCCTGGCAGTCCCATCCCGGTGCCTTCCTTCTCGGCCTCGGCGGCGATCACGGCGTTACCCCACCGCTGGCGGCGGCGGCCCGGGCCGCCAGGGGCGAGCTGGCCTTTCTTCTCCTCGATGCCCACCCGGACGCCTTCGACGCCTACGACGGCGATCGCCTCTCGCATGCCTGTGTGCTGTCGCGGCTGTCGGACCGCTGCGGCTACGCGCCGGAGGCCACCTGTCTGGTCGGGGTGCGTTCTTATGCCCTGGACGAGCTCGATCCGATGCGCTCGCTGGGGCTCGTCGTTCCCGCCTATCGCTGGGCGGAGTGGGGCAGCACCAAGGTGGCGGACAAGATCCTGCAAGCGACGGGCGGCAAGGCCTTGTACCTGAGCCTGGATATCGACGTGCTCGATCCCGCTTACGCCCCGGGTACCGGCTATCCGGTGGCGGGTGGCCCGAGCTCGCGGCAGCTCCTCGATCTTCTCGCCGCCGTCTGGCAGCGGCAGCCGGTGGTGGCGATGGACCTGGTCGAGGTGGCGCCAGCCATCGATCCATCGGGCGCCACTGCGTCCACCGCCGCGCATCTGTGCCTGCAAGTGCTCGGCCACGTCGCCCGTCGGTTGCCCGAGCATGGCGCGGCCATCTGAGCTGCCGTCCTCGGACGCAGACGACGGGTGCCGTGCTTGAGATCATCCAGATGGGTGTCCCTGCTGAAAACCTCGTCCGCTTACTCACCCTGAAGCGCTTCTTGTCCCGTTCACACCTCAGCGCGGCCACAGATACAAGGCAAGAAACAAGCTGCCGAGCAAGAAAGGCCAGAAAGCGAACCAGAGCACATCGGCACGGCTTCGAAACAAGGGTTGACCGATCTTGCTCCGATATCGCCGTAGAAGAGGCAGCCGTTCATTGAGCGCCGCCGGCCGATTCCGATAGGTGAACAGCCACAGAGCCCAGCCCCAGAAGACTGCGACCCAAGCTGCGGTAACGTAAAACATCACGGTCCACCCTTGTACACCATGAGCCGGGGACCTTCGAGACCCTTTCGCATCGCACGCGCCGGCGCGACCTGGGTGAAGCTCGCCTGGATGGAGGAGGCCGGCTCGCAGCGCCTCCACCGGATTCAGCCGTGGCCGCAGTAGCAATCCGTTGAGAAATAGAAAGGCGGGCTACAGACCTCGTACGTCGTGGGCGTCACCTGCGTTGCCTTCCCCCGCATCTGCCACCGGGACGCCAGAGAAGGTACCCTACCGATGACTCGTACAGTTGCCGCCACCGCAGGAGATGCCCGCTGAGAAGCCCGGGCCAGAATCAGAGCCGATGCACATTCACCCGAAAGCGCATAGGGTCGACGCCCAGCAGGGCCGGCGGCGGCCACAAGAACGTCGAGGCCTGCTATTTGCCCTTGCGCTGACCGGCGCGATCCTGGTGGCCGAGGCGATCGGCGGCTACCTGGCCAACAGCCTGGCGTTGATGGCCGATGCCGGCCACATGCTCACCGACGCCCTGGCCCTCGGCCTCGCCTTTCTGGCGGTCGGCTTCGCCACCCGCCCGGCCACCGCCGAGAAGTCCTACGGCTGGTACCGGGTCGAGATCCTGGCCGCTCTGGTGAACGGTGTCACACTGGTGGTGATCTCGCTTTTCATCTTCTGGGAGGCCTACGATCGTCTGATCGATCCACCCGTGGTGGCTACCCGCACCATGCTGGTGATCGCCACCATCGGTCTTCTCGCCAACGGCGTCGGGCTGCGGTTTCTTTCCGGACACGGTCCCAGCCTGAACGTGCGGGGAGCCTACCTGCACATGGTCGGCGACCTGATCTCGTCGGTGGGGGTGATCGTCGGGGGCGTGATCATGTCGCTGACCGACAACTACCTGATCGATCCACTGCTGTCGGCGATCATCGGCGTGGTGATCGTGGTCAGTGCTTACCGCTTGCTGCGCGAGGCGGTCGACGTCCTACTGGAGGCGACGCCGGTGGGCGTGGATCTTGATGATGTCGGCCGTGCCCTCGCCCTTGTCGAGGGGGTCGAGGGAGCGCACGATCTGCACATCTGGAGCCTGACCTCGGGCCTGCACGCGCTTTCCTGTCATGTCGAGGTCAAGGTCGACAACCTCTCCCAGGCTGATGCCATCCTCGATCGCATCAACTCTGTCCTGCAGGCCCGGTTCGGCATCACCCACACCACCATTCAGATCGAGTCGGAATCCTACAAGCAGCGCGGTCTCGTACACTGGAGGCTGCCGGGCCCGCAGCGAGCACAATGAGTGCATCGACGGCGGGCAGGAGACAGGTTTGCAGAGATGCCTGATCGGCTTTCGGCGGAACAATCCGAGCGCTACCAAGCCCACCTGGCGCTGGCCAGGATCGGCGTCGCCGGCCAGGCGCGGCTGCTGCGGGCGCGGGTTCTGCTGCTCGGCGTAGGTGGTCTCGGTTGCCCTGCGGCCCTGTACCTCACAGCCGCCGGCGTCGGCTCGTTGGGGTTGCTCGATGATGACATCATCGACCGCACCAACTTGCAACGCCAGATCCTCTTCGGCCCCGCCGACCTCGGTGCACGTAAGGCCGAGGTGGCAGCCGAGCGGCTCGCTTCCCTCAACCCCGACGTCGAGCTGCGGCCGATCATCGAACGTCTCACCGCCGGGAATGCCGCCAGCCTGGTGGCGGGATGGGACGTGGTGATCGACGGTAGCGACAACTTCGCGACTCGCTATATCGTCAACGATGCTTGTGTGCTCGCCGGCATTCCGCTGGTCAGTGGCAGCATCTATCAATTCGAAGGGCAGGTAACGGTCATCCGCACGCCCGCAGGTCCTTGCTACCGCTGCCTGTTCCCGTCGCCACCACCGGAGCAGGCCGCTTGCCGTGACGCCGGTGTTTTGGCACCCCTGCCCGGGATGGTGGGCTCCATCCAGGCCGCCGAGACGATCAAGTTGGTCGTCGGGGAGGAAGCGTCTCTGATCGGCCGTCTGTTGCTGGTCGATGCCCTGGCCAGCTCCTTCCGGTCAGTGAATGTACGCCGAAACCCCGGTTGCCCGTTGTGCGGCGAGAGCCCGACCATCCGACGGCCCACGGCCGTGGCCGTCTGCCGTGGCCCAGTTGACTGAGTAGTTCTGGCGCCGGAGAGGGTCTGGCTTTCAAGCGGTTGGTATCGAGGTCGAGGATGAAACGACTGCAAGGTAACGGCTGCCGCCTGTGTGTCAGCATCGCTGCGGCCGACATCGAATCGCTCGCCAGGGTGTTGGTCAGGGCGGCGGCGGCCGACCTGGTCGAGGCTCGACTCGATGCACTCCTCGATCCCGTCGGTTGCGACGAAGAGGCTCTCGCCGGGCTGGTGCGACGTTCTCCTGTGCCGTTGGGGTTCACCTGCCGGCCGTCCTGGGAGGGCGGAGCGTTTGCGGGGCCGGAATCGGAGCGGCGGGCCTTGCTGCAACGAGCAGCCGAAGCCGGCGGCGCCTTCGTCGACATCGAGCAGGATGCCGTATGGGCGGAAGCTTTTCTGGCCGCCTCGCCGGTGCCGGTCATCCTCTCGCACCACTGGCAGAAGCCGAGTCCGGACGACCTGGATGAGCGCGCCGCGCGCATGGCTAGCCTGGCGCCGGCGGTGGCCAAGCTGGTGGCGCCGGCACAGAACCCGGCGCAGGCGCTGCCGCTGCTGTGGGCCGGCAAGAAGCTGGTGGAGGGAGGGCAGGCGTCGGTGGCCTTTTGCCTCGGCGAGGCCGGCCGGTTCAGCCGTCTGCTCGCCGCCAGCTACGGTGCTGCTCTCACCTATGCGGCGTTGCCGGATCGGCAGCCGGTGGCCGTCGGCCAGTGGCCGCTGGCGGTGTTGCTCGAGGAGTTCCGGCTGCGCCGCTGGCGCCAGGGCTGGAGCTGCTGTGGCCTGGTGGGCCATCCGCTCGGCCTTTCGCTGTCGGCGGCGATCTTCAACGCCGCCTTCGATGCCGCCGGGCTGCCGTTCGGCTACCTACCGTTGGCGTTTCCCCAGCTGGGACCGGTGCTCGAAGTGGCCGAGGCGTGGGGCTTCCGCGGCCTCAGCGTGACCATGCCCTTCAAGGAGGAGGCGGCCGGCCGTTGCGTCGAGCTCGACCCCCTGGCGCAGGCGGTAGGCGCGGTCAACACGCTGGTGGCGACGCCTCGTGGCTGGGCCGGCCACAACACCGACGCCGGCGCCGTCGCCGAGGCGCTCTCCAGCGTCGTCGAGCTGGCGGGCTCACGTGTGGCCATCGTCGGCGCCGGTGGTGTGGCACGGGCGGCAGCGGTGGCCCTGGCCGAAGCCGACGCCGCCGTCACGGTGCTCAACCGCAGGCGGCAACGAGCCGCCCGGGTGGCGGCGCTGGTGGGTGGCGACGCCGGTCCCATCGAGGAGCTCGAGGGGGGAAGCTACGAGGTGGTCATCAACGCCACCCCGGTGGGCATGCAGGGCGCAGGTGCGGCCCGGGAGACACCGTTTCAACCCGACTGGCTGCGCGGCGACGAGGTGGTCTTCGATCTCGTTTACCGTCCGCGCCAGACGCCGTTGCTGCGGGCCGCTCGGCAGAGAGGTTGTGTCACCCTCGACGGGCTGGAGATGTTCCTGCGCCAGGCGGCGGCGCAGTATCGCCTGTGGACAGGGAGCGAGGCGCCGGTTGACACTATGCGCGCGGTGGCCGAGAGTGCGCACGCAGAGGAGGAAACTGCTGATGGGCGACGACGATCTGAGTAGAGCCGTTCCCTCTGAGGGTGGAGAAGCTGCGGATTCAGGCTCGGGCCCTTATGCCGAGGGGGCCGATGCTGCCGAGCCGCGAGCGGCGGCGGCCACAGCAGGGCAGGAGTCGGTCGATGAGGCGGGGCGGGTCCGTGGCCTGGGGGCGATCTTCGGCCCTACCATCAACGCCCTGTTGGCCCCGTCCCGCTGCTGGCAGGTGCTCGAGGCCAGGCCGGTCCTGTCGATCTGGATCGTCGCTTGGGTTTCGGTGGTCTCCACCGTGCTGGCCTTCGTGAACCTGCCGATCACCAAGCAGGCGACCCTCGCCATCGCCCGCTCCTCGATGCAGGCTCGCGGCGGTGATATCAGCGCCGAGCAGCTGCAGCAGACACAGCGGGCGATGGAGACCGGAATCAACTTCGTTGCCTACTTGACGCCGGTCTTCATCGTCGTCTTGATGTCGCTCATGGCCCTGCTGCTGTGGGTCGGTGCCTCGCTGATGGGAGGCAGCTCACGCTTCCCTCGCAGCTTCGGCCTGGCCGCTGGCGCGGCCGTTGTTCATCCGACGCTGCTGAGCGTCTACGCGACCATCATCCTCCACCTGAACCCGCCGGAGATTCGGCGCCCGGCGGACATGGCGTTGATGGCACCGACAGTCGGCCCCCATCTCTTCTTCACCCAAGCAGACTTGCCGGTATGGTTGATGACCTTGCTGACCCATATGGACCTCTTCAACATCTGGTGGGTGGCGATGGTGGCGATGGGCGCGGTGGTGATGTTGCGGCTCTCCAAGGCTCAGGGCGTCACCCTTGGATTGCTGACCTGGGGGCTGACCACCGGGCTGGCCATGTTGATGGCGACGCTTGGTGCGTCGAGCGGCAGTTTCGGCGCCTAGCCCGCGCAGCCGCGAGCCGTTGAGAAGTGCGGGTTGGGCAAGGAGATGAAGGATGAGCGATGCATGGACCTCGGCCGAGGCACAGCCCAGCGACAAGCTCGCAAGGTTGCATCACTTCTCGATGATCAAGCAGCAGGGGGAGCAGGAGATCGAGTTCCTCATTACCGTGCGGGAGTTCGTATCGGGGTCGGATCAATCCATGCGCTTCGTGGCGCAGGCCGACAAGCAGACCAACCAGAAGACGGCGCCGTACACGCCGATCGGCTGGGGCCACACGCTGAACGGGGCGCTGGCGGAGTGTGTTCGAGCGGTTCACAGGTTCCCCTACCAGGGCAAGGAATGAGGGCATGCCCGCCGCATTGTCGGGCAGCGTGTTGACCATGGCGGGGCGGCGTTGCTACCATCGAGATTCCCATTGCACGGAGCGACGGCCATGTCCTTGAGCGCGATCGTACAGCATCCACGTCAACACGCCATCGCTCCGTGCGCGCTGGCCCCGAAGGTCTGGCGAAGCTGGTATTGGGCCTGGTAGGGGCCAGCTTCCGTATCAAGCGGTAACCCTTTCGCCAATAGGATCGGAGGCTGGGCCGTTGATAGAGCGGTCGAGGTGTTTGTGCGTCCAGGTAAGCGAGGAGCCGGTGTCGAGGTGGCCCCATCAGGCCGGCGCGACGCAGTCGTCTCGCGTCATTGCGCTCGCGCGGCCGCGAGCCGTTGTGGAAGGTGGCTGAATGTCGGGTTCGTCGGTTTTTCCAGATTTCGAGGGCTTCGTTGCTGCCGCCCGTCGGGGCAACCTGGTGCCGGTCTGCGCCGAGCGGCTGGCCGATCTGTTGACGCCTGTGGGAGCCTATCTGCGCGTCGGCGCCAGCATGAGACGGCCGTTTCTGCTCGAGAGTGCCGAGGGTGGCGAGCACATTGGCCGATACTCTTTCCTCGGCGGCAACCCC
>JBHHYG010000131.1:0-9070 GCA_046757445.1 Acidobacteriota bacterium | reverse complement strand
GGGGCGCCATATCTGGACCGCCGACGGGCAAAGGCTGCTGGACGGCGCCAGCGGCGCCCTGGCGGCGACGCTCGGCTACGGCGTTGGAGAGATCGCCGCGGCCATCACCTCCCAGGCCGCCACCCTGCCCGCGGCCCACAGCCTGGCCTTCGGCAGCGACAGCAGCGAGGCCTACGCCGCAGCGCTGGCCGGCGTGCTGCCGGCCGACCTCGAGCGGCCCTTCTTCGTCACCGGCGGCACCGAGGCCATGGAGATGGCGATGCTGGTGGCCCACCGCATCCAGGCGGCGCGCGGCGAGCCCCAACGGCGCCTCTTTCTGTCCCGACATCTCAGCTACCACGGCTGCTCCCTCGCCACCCTCGCCCTCGGTGCCCGGGTGGCGCTGCGGCAGCCGGTGAGCCCGCTGTTGCGGTCGGTCCCTCACCTGCCCCCACCCTACCCCTACCGGCCCGAATGGCACCGTCGCTTTCCCGGGCCGGTGGCTGGGGTCGAGGGCCTCGGAGCGCACTGCCAGCAACCTCTCTCTGAGGAAGCGATCGAGCGGGGCCGTGCGCATCCCGCCGAGGCGCTGGCGGTGGCGCTCGAGGCGCTGGGGCCCGGGCAGGTGGCCGCCTTCGTCGGAGAGCCGATCATCGGCGCTTCGGCCGGCGCCGTCGTCCCGCCCCCCGACTACTGGCCGCGGGTGCGGCAGATCTGCGACCGCCACGGCGTCTTGTGGATCGCCGACGAGGTGATGACGGGGATGGGGCGCACCGGTTCCTGGCTGGCGGCCTGCCGCTGGGAAGTGGTGCCCGACATCGTCGTGCTCGGCAAGGGACTGTCGGCCGCCTACCAGCCGCTCGGCGCCGTGGTCATCCGAGAAAAGGACTGGCAGGCCCTCAACAGCCGGCGGCCAGGGTTTCCTTACGGTTTCACCTTCGCCAACCATCCACTGGCAACGGCCGCCGGCCGCGCCGTGCTCGAGCTGCTCGAGCAGCGCTCGCTGCTGGCACGGGCCGAACGTCTGGGCGCCCAACTCCGGCAGCGTCTTCGGGCCGAGCTCGAGGGCCACCCGCACGTCAGCGAGGTGCGCGGCGCCGGCCTCATGATCGGCATCGAGCTGGTCGAGGATCGGCAGCGACGGAGCCCGTTTCCAGCCCAGCGAGATCTCACCGGGCGGCTGCTGGCCGCTGCCGCCGAAGCCGGGGTGTTGCTCTACCCGGCGCGCGGTGGCGCCGACGGCACCAGCGGCGACGCGCTGCTCGTCGCCCCGGCGCTGACCATCACCGACGAAGAGTGCGACGAGCTCATCGACGGCGTCGTCAGAGCCCTCAACTCCCTGCCGGTGACCTGAAGCTCTCCCCCCGGCCGCCCCCCAGCGCACCCTCCATCGTCGCCTGCTGCAACGCCGCCTGGAAGCGCCGAGCTGACACACGGGTCACTCTTTGCCCCATGGCCGTCTAACCCGCATATCTCAACGGCAGTCTGCTACGGTGGCGGGAAAGCCCCGTCGCGACGGCCGCGTTGAGATATGCCGTCTAACCCGCATTTCTCAACGGCTCGCGGCTGCGCGAGCCGTTGAGAAATGCGGGCTAAGGAAGCTCGAAGGCCGGGTTGTGACCGCGCATTGCGAACTGGTATTATTTTGAAGGTCAAACTGCATACCAGAGAGACTTGCAATGGCCGGAGAAAAGAGCCGCCAGATCAGCGTCCGCATCCCTGCCGAGCTCGACGCATGGCTCGAGCACAAGGCACAGCGGAAGGGTCGCAAGGCGGATGTCGTGAGAACCCTCATCGAGAACGCCATGGCCGATGAACAACAAGAGCGGCTGCGGGCGACCTTCAACGAGGCCGCCAGGGAGCTGACCGAGGCAGACCGGCAGGAGCGCGACCTGCTGACCGGCGCCTTCGCCGCTGCCGTCCGGCGCCAGCAGCCCTGAAGCCAAAATGAGCGCACCCCGTCCCCTGCGCGGCGAGATCTGGGAGTTCCATCTCAACCCCAAGAGGGGCCGCGAGCAACGGGGAATCCGGCCGTGCCTCGTCGTCTCCACCAACGCCATGAACCGCTCCGAGTTCGGCACCGTCATCATTTGCCCGATCACCACCCGCGAGCGGCCCAGCTTTCGGTGGCGTCCGGGCCTCGTCCCGGCCGACCTTCGCCTCGCCGACACGAGCTGGGAAGCCCTGCCGCACTGGGTGGCGACCGACCAGATCGTCACCGTCGACACGGCAGCCAGAGCGCGAAGGCACCTGGCCAGCGTCCAAAACCGCGACAAGCTCATCGAGATCGACGAATCCCTGAGGCTGATGCTGGCGCTCTAGCGCCAGAGAAGGCACCGCCCGAGGCCGTCCCGTGCTCGACGATGCCGAGCCGGGGAGCTGGCCCGACGATCTCCTGCTTTCGAAGCTGAGCGGCGAATCGTAGTCTAGCCCGCATTTCTCATCGCCCTCCTGCTGCGGCAGCAGAGCGGAGGTCGCTTTGATGCGAATACTCGAATGGTCTTCGGCCTAGCCCGCATATCTCAACGGTTTGCTGCTGCGGGCGCGGCAAAGGGCGCGCTCGCTGCGTTGCGCTTGCTCGGTCTCCTCGACGTATTGTCAAATACGCCTGCGGAGCCCTCCCAGCGCGCGCCTTGCGCCCGCACCCTTTCCCACGCCCTCGCGACGCAACCTGTTGAGAAATGCGGGCTAGCGCAACGCGCCGTCGCCACCTTGCTGGTGATCGTCCTGCCGGCACCAGAGAGGGACCGTATCGCCCGCCAGTACGGCATCAACGCGGCGCGTTGGTCGTTCGCCTTCGGCATCGTAGAGGGTCTCGTCGGCATGGGCCTCTACCTGATCGTCGGCCTCGCCTACCTGACCGGGGCGACCGGCAGGCTGACCGAGGCGCTGTTGGCGATGGATCCGTTCGCCTCTCGGGGGAGCATCACGCTGGGTGGAATCATGGGCTGGTTCGGCTGGCACATGCAGCCGATCTGCTGGCTCTTCATCATGGCCGCTGTCACCGGCTTTGTCCGCACGGTCAGCTTCTTGCTCGTCCAGCAGCCGGTGGCCGAGCCGGTCGTGTGGGCAGGGGTGCGCCTCTACGGGGCGGCGAGGCGCGCGCGCCGCCGCAGCGTGCGCCAGCGGCAGCTCGGCCCCGACAGGCCCGACCGCATCTTCGTCGAGGGAGACCACCTGGTGATCCTGAGCGCACGGGAAAAGCCCGGCTGGGAGGAGGACTCAACGATTCAGATCGAGGATCGATTCTTCCGGCTGACCGGCACCGATGAGCGGCCCGACGGTCGTTGGCGCGCCATCGTCTACACGCTCGAAGAGCTCGAGGAGAGCGAGTTGCCGCGGGGCCCGCTGCAGGCCGACGTGCAGCTGCCGGCGGACCTCCCTGGCGGGCCGGTCACCGCCGAGCCCGGCCGCCGCCGCCTCTTCTTCTACGGCCCCGAGATGGCGGAAGAGCGCGCCCTCGCGGCAGCACCCTCGGTTCGCCGGGTCACGCCAGCCTGTGCCAAGGGCTACCTGCTGCGCTTCTACCGCCGCGGCGCCGACGGCACCGGCAAGGCGACCCTGATCAGCACGAGCGTGCCGGGCGATACCGTATGGGGCGTCCTCTACGACTGCGCCGAGCAAGAGGTGGCCGAGTTGGAGCGGAGGCTCGGGCTCGAGGACGGTTGCCGAATCGAGAAGATGGAGGTCGAAGGAACCGACGGCAACTCCCACCTCGCGGTCGTCTACGTTGCCCTGCCCGAGGCCTTCGATCGCTCGCTGCGGCCGACGCCCGCCTACCGCGATGAGCTCGTCGCCGCGACCTGCGCTTTCGGCTTCCCTGCAGTCTACGTCCGCCTCCTTGCCAGTACCCCCAGCACCGGCGCCGATGGATGATCGATGACCTATGGCCGGGCCGTCTCGAGAACGCGCATCCGTGGCCGTCCCAGATGAGCGGGCCCAGCCTGCGATTCTCAAGGGATCGCTCGTGCGGGCGCGGGAAAGGGTGCGCTGGCGACGCAAACCGTCGAGAGCTGCGGGCAATTGCGGGTTGCCGGCGACGAGGGACAAGGATACCATAGTCATGACCATGGTCATATACAGCTGGGCCCCAGCGGGCCACGGAGCCGGCGAGATGAAAACCATCAAGGCATCCGAGTTCAAAGCCAAGTGCCTCAAGCTGATGGACGAGGTCGCCAGCACCGGTGAGCCGATCGTCATCACCAAGAACGGCCAGCCGGTGAGCCGGCTCGTGCCCTACCGTCAGAAGCCGGCGACGCTCTTTGGCGCCCTCAAAGGTGCCGTGCTGATCCGGGGCGACATCGTCTCCCCTATCGATGTCGAATGGGAAGCCACCCGCTGACACTCCTCGACACCCACGTCCTCGTCTGGCTCGCGGCGGCAGAGCCGCGCCTTGGCCAGCAGGCCCGCGCCCGGGCCGATGAGGCCCTCGCCGCCGACGCCCTGGCCGTATCGGCGATCTCCTTCTGGGAGATCTGCATGTTGGATCGCAAGGGTCGCATCGAGCTCGGGCAACCCCCTCAGGCCTACCGGCGCGAGCTTCTCGAGCTCGGACTCGTAGAGATGCCGGTAACGGGAGAGGTGGGCATCGCGGCGGCGTTGCTGGCTGGCTTTCATGACGATCCTGCCGATCGGATCATCGCCGCGACAGCGTCGCTGGCGCGGGCGACGCTGATCACCGCCGACCAGCGGATCCTCGACTGGCCCGGCCCCCTCATCCGACAGGACGGCCGCCTCTGATCACCCCGGGCAAGCCTGCCGCCCCGTAGAGAAGCGAGCGGCGGTCGAGGCGTGCCAGGCTACGACGTGCCACTTGCCCGCCTGCCGAACGTAGACCTTGGTGAAGCGCCAATTATCTTCGATCTCACGATCGCCCATGGCCCGTGCCCTGTGGAGTCGCCCGGTCACCACCGCCGCATCCCCGTAGAGGCGTATGCGCAGGCCGGAGGTTTCGTAACGCCGAAACTTCATCCGGCCCGATCGCCAGACGCCGATCGCCTCGGCCTTGGTCATCATCGGCATCTCGGGGACGGTCACCACCAGATCCTCGGCCCAAAGACGCTCCAGAGCATCGGCATCGCCGCGGAGGTGAGCCTCGTTCCACACCTGCTCGAGCCGAGACAGCTCGATACGATCCGCTGCCTCTTGGGGACTGGCGGTCGGCGTCTGCAAGACCGCCGCGGCCAGGGAAAGTGCGAGCAAAGATCCTAGTAGGGGCATCGTCGTCCTCCGCTGCCGGTTTCCAGCCGCTCCTTCAAGCCCATCCGACAATAGCGTGCCCGCCTGCCAAGCGAAACAAGCTGGGGCTCGACGAAGATCCCTTCGAGCGGTGAGTTCGTGACGCTTGATAACGTCCTTCATGAACTGCAGGATCGACCCTGGGAAGACCCGCACTCGAACGCCGGATCCGCGTCCCTTTGACCCACCTCAAGGTTGCGACCCGTATCGACGACCTCCCCGACGAGAGTCTGATGCGGTCGGGCGGGAAGGCAGCGGGCCGCCGGCCCGAGGGAATCCTACAAAGGCGCTACGCGGCGTCCACCGAAACGCGCAACTTCAGCCCAGCCTCCGAAACCTGGTCTTGCAGAGCCAACCGCACGAACTGCCCCTCGCTATGCCCAAGCAGACGTGCCCATTCGGCCGCCCGAGCGGGGCTGACCGAACGACGGCCGTGCTCAACGTCGCAGAGGTTCTGACGAGAGACGCCGAGGCGGCCGGCAAACGCCGCCAACGTCATCCCCTCTCCGTCGCGAATCGAGTGGAGGAAACCACCGAAGGTCAGCGGTCCTCCGGTCAGTTCCTCAAGAAACTGCCTGGCGCCGCTTCTCCGTTTAGCTCCCCGCCTCCTAATAGTCATGCTTGCTCACCTCGCGCACCTCGACGAAAGGCTCCTCGTGCACGCCTTGCGGCTCGACGATCAGATAGATCGCGCGCCAGGTGCGGCTCAAACGAATGGAGCGCTGCCCTGCCCTTTGGCCCCGCAAGGGCTCGTCATGGAAGCCAGGAATCCTCCGAGCGTTCTCGAGTCCCTCATTCTCGACAAGATCGACCCAGCCAAGCAACTTCACGACGACATGCTCGGGAGCCCTCTTCAGGGCCTTCTGAGCGGCCTTGGCCAACGCCACCGCCTTGATCATCAGGTTACCGTACTCATTCCATGGGTACAAGCACCGACCCCACACACCAGCCTGCCACCCACAAGGGTGGGACGGCCACGGAGCACCGGTTGGGCCTGGTGGTAATGGCAAGTGAAAAAGGGAGCCCTGTGGCCACTTGAAAAGGGACTGTGAGACTCTTGGGTGTAGCGGTCCAGGGTCGATCTGGTCAGACTTCTCCGGTCCGAGCCACCACGTTGGCCTGATCAGAAGCCCGTCCGTCCGTGGGCCCGAGGGCCCACGGACGTGACTCATCACAGTCCTGCCAGGCGGTCGGCGCGACCCGGACCGGCAAGATGCACTCAAGGCACCTCGGGAGGATTACCCATGGGTTATCTAGCCGGCAAGGTCGACTACGTCATCGGGGTCGACACTCACAAGTGCACACACACCGCTTGCGTCGTCGACACCAACGGCGTCGAGATAGCTACGACCACCCGGCCGGCCGATGATGGCGGCTACCGTCGATCGTAGAACCTCCCGTGGGGCTTGCCGAGGCGCAGCTGATCGATGCGCTCCCGTTCTCCCCTTGCGGGTGAGAATCGGACAGGGGGAAGTCCCGCGGAGTAGAGTCCGCGGACGTGGTGTATGAAGTTTCCCCCGTCGTCGTAGTAGAAGCGGTGGGAATGTGGGAAACGCGGAGCGTTTTCCAAGTGGCGGGGGGAATCGCGTAGCGATTTCCACGGTCACGTCATTTCCACGGCGTGGGGAGGTTGAGAGAAAGGTGGCCACTGGTCGATCCTTGGTTTTCACGAAAAACCTCTACTAGGAGGGGATAGCAATGCCAACCGTTAATGACATTCAATCACAGCTGAACCCAACCCAGGTTCACTCGATCGTTGTGCCTAAAACTGAAGAGGAGATCCTGCAAGCCCTGAAACGGGCGGAGCAGCTCGACCTGGCCATCTCGATTACCGGGGGCCGGCACTCGATGGGCGGGCAGCAATTTGGAACCGGAACGATCCTGCTTGATCTGCGCGACTTCAAGGCGGTGGTCAACTTTGATCGAGAGCAGGGCCTGTTGACGGTGGAGAGCGGCCTGATGTGGCCCGAATTGATTGCCTACCTGCACGCCGAACAGTCGGACAACGAAAGCGCCTGGGCGATCTGCCAGAAACAAACCGGTGTCGACAACGTTTCGATTGGCGGTTCCCTGTCGTCCAATATTCACGGTCGTGGCCTGAAGTTTCCTCCGCTGATCAGTGATATTGAATCCTTTCGACTCATGAATCATGCCGGTCAAACGCTCCTGTGCAGTCGACAGGAAAACCAGGAGCTGTTTTCACTGGTCATCGGCGGATACGGCCTGTTCGGCATCGTGACGCACGTGACCCTCAGGCTTGTTCCGCGTCAGGTGGTCAAGCGCCAGGTCGAGGTGATCGCTGTCAAAAAACTGATGCTCAATGTCGAGGCAGCGCTGGAAGAGGGTTGTGTCTATGGTGACTGCCAATATTCGATCAACCTGGAGGCCGACGAAGAATTTCACCCGGGCGTCTTTTCCTGTTACAAACCGGTCGAAGAGGCGACCCCGGTAACCGAACATGTCAAACATTTGTCCAGCTCGGATTGGGCCGCCCTCTACCAGCTGGCTCGCACGAATAAAGAACAGGCGTTCAGCCAGTACGCACAGTATTACCTGGGCACTTCAGGCCAGCTCTACTGGTCCGATCGCCATCAACTCTCCAACGTGATCGAGGGATATATCGAGGCGGTGGGTGAGACGAAAGAGACGGAGATGATTACCGAGGTTTACGTAACCAGGGAGAACCTGATTCCGTTCATGCAAGCGGTTCGTCACGATTTCGTGCAGCACCAGGTTGACATGACGTACGGGACGATGCGGTTTATTGAACCCGATACGGAGAGTTTTCTCGCCTGGGCTACCCAGCGCCTAGTCTGTATCGTCTGCAACCTGCATGTGACCCACACGCCCGAGGGAATTGCCAAGGCCCAGGCAGACTTTCGTCGTATCATTGACCGGGTGATCGAGTATGACGGGCGGTTTTACCTGACCTACCACCGTTGGGCAACGCGCGAGCAGGTAGAAACGTGTTACCCGCAATTCCCTGAATTCCTGAAGTTGAAACAGAAGTACGATCCCCACGAACGATTCCAGAGCGATTGGTACCGGCACTATGTCGAGCTGTTTCGCTGAACAGCCCTGCCTTGCTCCGACAAGATGGTGATCTTTCGGCCAGGTTTCTTGAAACGGCTCCGCAACCGAGTTTGCTATCCGAAGAGGCATCTCGATCCTCGATTTCTATCGATGCCTGAATGTTTTACGTAATCTAGGTTGCATTTTAATTATTGCTCTATAGAATTTTTTCGGTTCACTACTGAACCTGACGAATTTCTGCTTCAAGTATCCTACGTCTTGACCTGACACACGGACTCGAAGAAAAGTCCTATCAGATTCTTTGGACCGAGTTAAACTCCTAGCCATCATTCCATCGAAGACAAAGAGAGAAGATGAGTCAAACAAAAATTCTAGTGATTATTCTAGTCGCCGTTACAAGCACCTCATGGGCCAACCTACTTTCTAGCGTCCGTTCCCGGACTCGACCCATACTCGGGCATCGAACCGAAATGCACTTAGAAACGCGTATCCGCCATGAATCCACCGATCGAACTCTATGAGTATCACCGACAGCGCAGCCCTAGGTTCGAACACGCCGTGACGCTAGCCGACTGACAGCTTGCCGCCCCGTTTCTCGTGGTCTCACTCTCCCCAAGTAATCTCCATGACTCGGGTCGATTCCAAGGGATTCCAGCGGACACCACGGGACTCGACGGCGAAAAGTGGTATAGCGGACCCAGTTATACTGGACACTCTATTGGAGGGATGAAGAGTGTCGAAGACGAGGAAGACGAGTGGTTTAGGGGAAGAGGCTCGGGCACCCGGAGTGGAGCCCGAGCGTAGCGAGGGTGGAGCGGAG
>JBHHYG010000130.1:0-9080 GCA_046757445.1 Acidobacteriota bacterium | reverse complement strand
GAAGCAGATGATCGGCGCCGTGCCGGCGAGCCACCGCGCTGGTCTCATCGCTGCTGCCGTCGTCGATGACCAGCACCTCCAAGGCGTCGATCCCGTCGATCTGCCGCGGAATGGCTGCCAGCGTGGCCGGTAGAACTCCGGCCTCGTTATGGCAGGGAATTTGTATGACCAGCTTCATTCTCTTTCGACTCTTGCTCCTGGCCCCAGGCGATCAAGTCTATCTTCACACCGAGGCGGCGTGTGTCGGTGCTGCCAAGAACCTCGGAGGGCCGCCAGACAGCACTCTCGAAGGCGAGAAAGGGCGGATGATCATCGGGTGGCTGCCAATTCGCTGGCAAGGGTACGGTGTAGGTAACCCAGCCTTCCGTCAAGGTGAAGGATCCGAGAGCAACGTCGTCGAGCGACAGCTTCACGCTGGGGGGTCCGAGCTCCTCCAGCCACCCCCCGCCGAGGGTCAACCGGAGCTCCTTCGCCGCCGGCGCGAGCCCCGGCAGCCAGACCCCGGATTTCGCTCCGGTCCAGCGATAGGTGATACCACTCGGGCTGATCTCCGCTCCATGGAAGTTCCTCACATAGAGATCGTCGAGCTCACCGACGTCGAGTCTGCCGGGAAGCTCTACATTGTGGCCGCCCGGCTCGAGCCGGTAGATCCCCACGCTCATGTTGATGGGGTTGGAGGACTCGGGAAGTCGATCGCGTCGCTCCTCGAGCTGTTTGCTGGCAAACCTGCGGACCTCGAGTGGTTCAGCTCTGGGGAAGGCGAAGTAGTTGATATGGCCGCTGGTCAACAAATAAACCGTGCGACCGAGCTGGCTCTGGGAGCGGACGAAGCTCTGCAGGCGCGCCGGGTCGAGCTCCGGCGACAACAGGCGCAGAACGTGGTGATCGGTAAGGAGGGCCAGCGGTGCCTCGAGCCGAAACAAGCCAACGGGTGCCCTGGGCTCGAACAACAGCACGCTGTCAGGTACCAACCTCCTGCCCAACTGCATGATGAAATCGAGGCTTCCGGCCATCTCCCGGTGGCCTTGATAGTGCTCGGTCATCCTCAGCGATGCGGCGCCAATCCTGACCGCAGTGAGCGCTACGAGGACGAAGACGATCGCTCTGCGAGCATGTACAAAGGTCGATCGGCTCGGTACCTGCCCTGCTCTCCTGACCTTGATGATCTCCCAGGCCTGTTCCAGCCACCTCGGCCCCTCTTTCCACAGTCGCCACCAAGCATAGGAGGCCAACAGCAAAGCGGCAGGTAAGACGATCGGCAAGAAGCGCCGATAGGCCCAAAACAGGTAGGGTATGATGAGCCGTTTCCAGAGGGTGAGGACAGCAACCGCCAGAAGGATACCCAGAATCGCCCCGGCACCCCGTTGCGCTTGCCGATCGTGCAGATAGAGTACGGTCCCCAAGAGGGCGAGAGCCAACGCCGTCGGTGAGATCGCCCAACCCAGCTCCACCATCGTGCGAGCGCTCCACCCATAGCCGATCCATGGCCGCCACCAGGTTGCATACCCTGCCACCAACAGGATCGCCGCCGTCAGTCCCCAGCGGAATTTGCGACCGCCCGGGCTGGCTCCTTGCAGAAACAGATGTGCACGGTTTCGCCTGGCATCCGGCCAGCGGCGGGTGAGCACAATGATGACCGCTAAAGCTAACGTCGCTGCGACGGCCCCGATCATCAGCGTCAGGGGCGACACCCCGACGATGAGCAAGAGGTCGCTGACGTAGGGACGAGCCCAGCCTACAGCATGCACCGTAGTATGGAGTGCCAACACGGCAAGAGGCGCCCACAAGCTCCACCAAGCCGTCTTGTCCACGCGCATGCGGCACAGATCGGTGACCAGCAGAACAGCCAGCGGCAGGGCCAGCACGATGAGCTCCACTTTGGCCAGCCAGCAAAGACCAAAGGCGATGCTGCAAAGAAGTCCGAAGAAAGCGTCGCCGTGGCGCCGTTGGATCGCCAGGCCATAGCAGCCAACTAGCACAAGCGCCTGCGCAGCGAGCTCCGCTACTCCCAAGCGAGCGAACCAGATCTGGACGAAGTTTCCAGCCAGCAACACGGCGGCGCCGATCCCCACTGCCGAGTGGGTCATCCTCCGGCCCAGATAGTAGAGGCCCATGGCGGAGAAGAGGGCCAAGAACAGCGATACGCTCAACGCCCCCGTCAACCCACCGCCCAGGTAGCCGATGCCCACCCAAACTGGGAATAGCGGCAGGAACTGCGGCACCACCCGACCCTTGTCGGCGTTCTCGAGATAGAAACCCAGATAACGAGAGCGCTTGTAGCCCTCGGGCTGATCCCACCCGGGGAAGAAATAGCTCTTCAGCTCTGGGCTGAGCTCGGCAACGAGGGGATCTTGAATAGAAATCGAGCCCTTCTGCGCCAGGTGGATGCCGCTGAGCTGGTAAACGGTCTGATCACGGCCATCCAAGTAGACTTCGAAGGGGGGAGGATAGAAATAGAGAACGATCGATACGAGCAACACCAGCACCGCCGGGGAATAGTCCAGGTCGGGGACAAAGCGTCTGAGGCCGAGGCGCTGCCGCTCCCAAGTTGCCAGGGCCACCACAACCGCCAGTGCGGCAATAGCGATCGTCAGCGCGCCGCCGCCGAACAGACCGACCTCACCGAGAAGAATCCCCAACCAGCTGACGGCCAGGAAGCCGAGGGCCGCTTTGGCAAACACTTTCTCGATCGTCGGCAGGAACCGAGCCGGCGAGTGTAGCCCCACCCCGGCTTCGAAAACCACGTGCCCGAGGGTGAAGGCGGCCGACGCCAGCACCAGCAGGAGAAAGCCGCCATCGAGTGGGACGGTCATCCGCCAGTCAAGTCCAGAGCCTGAGCTGCTTCCATGATTCTCCTGCGCACCGAGGCCCCGGCTCCAGGAGGCAACGCGGCTGCGAGGAACTCCTCACTGACAGCCCTCCATGTCGGCTCAGAGATGGGGCGAAGTTGCGGTGTTGCTGCAGACATCTCGGCTTCAAGAATCCGTTTCATGACGCCGGCCACCTGCCGCGAGCTCGGTGCACCCCGAGCCCACGACCGTGCAGCCTGCTGCACACCATCGCGGAGATCCTTATCGGACAGCAGTTGATCAATAGCCTCCGCCAGCTGCAGCGGCAGAGCCCTGCCCGGGTCGACCTTCACCGTCACTCCTTCGGGAAGATCATCATAGAGAGAGGAGCGCGGCACCATGACGAGCTTGCCCGCCGCCAGTGCTTGCGTGAGCAGCACGCGCTCCCCCGCCAACAGGTCTTCCCTCAACCACACCAGTGTCCCCGCCTCTTGGGCGACCGCCGCCAGCCGGTCCCAATCAGGGTCCACGACCCACTCTACACGCTCGCCAGACCACCACTTCCCGATCGGCCCGGTCAGCGCGAGATGGTGTGTAGGTGCGCTCGAGCAGATGGTGATCCTCGCCTCCGGGTGTCGGTGCAAGACCTCCGTCGCCGCCGCCGCCGCCGAACCAGGCCAGGCCGGATTGACGGAGAGAAACGCGATCTGCTTGTCCGATTGGGGCGAGCCTGGGTCGGCACCGACAACAGCTCCTTGCACCAACGGTAGGGGCAGCACCTCGCACCTCCCCAGTTGCGCCCTCATCTGTGCGGCCAGCGCCGGCCACGCTGCCAGAGCAGCTACCTGGTCGCCGGCCACGGCGGCCGCCAAATCGTACCGGCGGTAGAGCGAAGCAGTGCCCCAACCGGTGGCAACAGTGTGTGCGATGGCGGGACCCAGGCCAGGATAGCTCTCCTCCAGCGCCTTGCCGTAGCCATGCCAGTGACCTCGAAGGGCCACTCCACCCAACAGCAAGTGGTGGGGTACGGGATCGAGAATCCAGGCAACCCCGGGGAAGCGCTTCATCAGCCAGAAGGCCGCCTCGAACGGGAAGCAATCTCGCCCGAGCGGGTAGATGGCGGCGTCGAAAGGACAGCAGCGGTGGCGCTCGGGGAGGCGAAGATAATGGAAGCAGGCCAAGCCGGGAGTGCTCTCGCCAAGCCGATGGCGCTCGCTGAACACTTCGATGTCGAGGCCGATGGCAACCAGGGCCTCGACGACGCTTCTGAGGGCGACACCGTGTGCAGCACCCGGCGGCATATTCGGCAGAGCAATCGCCACGCGCATACCGCCTACTCCAGCGTCCCCGTCAGGGCCTTGATCACCGTTTTCCAGCTCACCCTCTGGCGGACGCGGGCACGGCCCTCCATGCCCAACGTTTCACAG
Organism: Acidobacteriota bacterium; assembly: GCA_046757445.1. Classification (GTDB taxonomy): domain Bacteria; phylum Acidobacteriota; class UBA890; order UBA890; family UBA890; genus JBHHYG01. The sequence goes on along the minus strand of JBHHYG010000130.1, from coordinate 4,864 downwards.
AGGGCGCGGTCTCGGTACAGAGTATCGATGCGCTCAGCAATGATCTCTGCCTCGGGGGCGACGACGAAGCCGCAAGCGCCGTCTTCCACGAACTCCAATACACCTCCCGCGTCGCTGGTCGTGACCACCGGCTTCCCGGCAAGAAACGATTCCAGGGTCGTAAAGCCATAATCCTCATCAAGGGGTGTAAGGATGACAGCGAAACAACCAGCGTACAGCCCGACAACGTCGTCGTCGCTCACGTACCCGAGAAACTGCACGCGATCGCTCAAGCCGAGATCCGTCGCAAGGCGCTCCAACTCGGCTCGATGGGGCCCGCGGCCGGCGATCAGCAGGCGGACAGGGCTCTCGGTAGCCCGCAGCGCGCGTAGGGTGAGATCGATACGCTTCAACGGATCCAGGCGACCGATATACAGAAGATAATCATCGTAGGGGCCCGACCGTAGGGCATCGTAGAGCTTCGGTGGCGGGTACAGCGTTTGCGCCTTGAAACCAGAGTATTGCCAGAGCCGTCTCGAGATGTTCTCGGAGATAGAGAACAACGCTCGCGATTCTGACAGGGCTTGCTGGTCGATGTCGATGATGGCCTGTCGTAGGCTGCGGTCCTCTTCTGAAATGGACAGTGGCCCGAACTCGGAGCCATGCAGGTCATAGAGCTCCCGTTGCTGGTGGATGGTCCAGACCACTTTATTCGGGTGACGCACCAGATACGACGGGAACTTGGTGGCGATGACCAGGTCAACCTTCACGCCTTTGCCGAGGGCCTCGGCCGTCAAGTTCAACAGGCGCCATGCTAGCGCCTGCTGCAGCGCCAGGCGTGTAGGTGACCAGACATAGGGGATGGTTATGGTCTCAACCTCGTAGCCTTCGCCCGCAAGAGCTGCGGCGAGTTGCTCATCGAGCAGCTCGGCACCGCCTCGAAGGAATGGCACTCGCGGTGCGACGACACACACGCGCTGAGCTGCCATCAGCCCGATTCCATCTCGGCCTTTACCGGCAAGCTGGCGCAAAGCGTGTACTCTTGCGGTCCACAGCAGAGCCGGTCGATGCGCTCGAGTCGCTCATTGATCGCCTCGATCAGAGACACCCCCGCGGCATCGGTGGATAGAGTCACGGGCAAAGCAGCGGGACGCTCCTCGTCCGGCACCGAGGCTTGATACTCGACTTCGACCGGATGGAATCCAGCACGGCGGGCCAGGAAGTCCAGCAATGTCGGGTGCACCGGACGCACATGGGTCGGGTCCGCCAGGTAGGCACGCACCAGCGCATAGAGGCTCTGCGGGTTGATGGTCTCGATGACTAGCCTACCGCCAGGCTTGAGCCTGGCGGCAGCCAGCTCCAATAGCCGCTGCCACTGGAGGGGGGGCAGGTGCTCGATGACCTGGGCAAGGAAGATTCCCCCGAGCGATTGGCTCCGCTGTGCCTGGAGCCAGACCAGCAGGTCCGAAACGACGACGTTCATTCCCCGCCGGCGCGACTCCTCGGCGTCGGAGGCATTGATCTCGACGCCGACCGCCTCATGTCCCGCCTCTTCGAGCAGCTGGAGAAACTCTCCACGCCCGCAGCCGAGATCCGCCACAACCCCGGGGACTCCAACGAATCGCTCGACTTGCCGATCGAGGCGCTGGCGGATCTCTTCCGGGTGGCCGCGGAACGCCGCCTGGAAGGCTCGATAATCCTCGTCGACCAACCATTGGGCTAGATCCTCCCTCGCCGGCGCTCTTTTTTCTTCCTCGCCAGCTCGCCGGGGAGCATCCTTACCCTCGTCGAGGCCCGCTTCCTTGCCCGCGCGGAGGGCTCCGACCGTTTCCTTCAATTGGCGACGCAACGCCAGGATCTCGGCCCTGTCGAGCGCCCCGGTGGCGGCCTCGAGGGCACGTTCCTGCTGCTCGAACCGCTGGTCTATAGCCACGAACCGCCTGTCCACCGCCTGCGAGCGCTGCACTAGCTTTTGCCAGAGCTCTTCGATTTCCGCCGAGCGCCGTTGTCCCGCATCGCGAGCCAGGCTTTGCAAGGCGAGGAGCTCTTCCTCCAGGACGCCGAACAGCACCATGTGGCGCTGTCGTAGAGCAGCATCGTAGTCCTCGAGAGCTCGTACCAGACGGGCCTCGATGCCCAACGGATTGGCCGACCAGGGCTCGAGCGCCTGCACGCGCTGCTCGAGCTTGTTTCCCAGCTCGTTCAGGTGGCGCACAAGATAGGAGTTGAACTGCTCCTGACGATCGAGGTAGGGGTCGAGAACCGCCTGTACGATGGGGCGCGCCAGTCGTCTGATGAAGGTGAGCACAGGCCCGAACACCGGCACGCTGGAGCTGATGGAGATCGGCTGTGTAATGGTAGCGCGCCGGTTGCACTCCTCCAGATCGGGCGTGCTGTTCAGCGGCAGATCGTCGCGCACCTGGGGGCCCTCGTCGCGCTCGAGGCGCAACGACTTCTCGGCGGGCGCCTCCCGGCAAAGGCCGGAAGGGTCCTCCATGCGCAGCTGCTCGTGAACCGTCTCGCGGATCTTGGCAAGGCGGCGAGCAACCTCTTCCTGATCCACGGCGTCGCTCCTAACCGGCTATCGACCTACGGAAACGTAGCGAAAGCCCAGCTCACCAACGCGCTCCGGGTCATAGATGTTCCGTAAATCGACGATGAGGGGGCTTCGCATGGTGTCCTTGATGCGCCCCAGATCGAGATTCCGGAACTGGTTCCATTCGGTCACCACCACCAGGGCGTCTGTCCCATCGGCGGCGGAATATGCGTCCTCGCAGAAAAAGACTCCCTCCAGGATCTTGCGGGCGTTGTCCATGGCGGCTGGATCGTAGACCTGTACGGCGGCGCCGTGGGATTGCAGCCCGCGGGTGATCTCGATGGCCGGGCTGTCTCGCATATCATCGGTGTTGGGCTTGAAGGCGAGCCCCAGCATCCCCACTCGCTTACCCTCGAGGTCACCGACGGCGCGATGGACTTTCTCGACCATCAACTGGCGCTGGCGGGCATTCACCCGCAGCACGGCATTGCCGATCTGGAAGTCATAGCCGACCCTCTCGGCGCTTGCCACCAAGGCGCTGACATCTTTGGGAAAGCAGCTGCCTCCGAAGCCTGGACCCGGATGCAGGAACTTCGGCGAGATACGCCCGTCCAACCCCATCGCCCTGGAGACGGTGTGCACATCCGCCCCCACCCGCTCGCAGATGTTGGCGACCTCGTTGATGAACGAGATCTTGGTTGCCAGGAAAGCGTTCGACGAGTACTTGATCATCTCCGCCGTCGGTACATCGGTGATGATGAACGGTGTCTCGAGCAGATAAAGGGGGCTGTAAAGCTCTTTCATGATGGTTACCGCGCGATCGGACTCGGCGCCAATGACGATGCGGTTGGGGTGGAGAAAGTCCTCGATCGCAGAGCCCTCGCGCAGGAACTCGGGGTTGCTGACGACATCGAAACGGGCCTCGGGCCCGGCTTCCTGCTTGACGATGGTCCGAATTCTCTCGCCGGTGCGCGGCGGCACCGTGCTCTTGGTAGCGATCACCTTGTAGCCGTTGAGGTTACGTCCAATGCTGGCGGCAACTGCGTCGATGGCCCCGAGATTGGCGGTGCCGTCGCGGTTGGCCGGCGTGCCGACGGCGATGAAAACCACCCGCGCACCGCGGATCGCCTCGCCGACGTCGGTGGTGAAGCTGAGAAGCCCTTCGGCCAATCCTCGCTTGACCTTCTCGAACAGTCCCGGTTCGTAGAACGGGATTTGCCCGCCCTGCAACGACGATATCTTGGCCGCGTCAATATCGGCGCAGGTTACCTTGATGCCGAACTCGGCGAAGCAAGCGCCCGAGACGAGCCCCACGTAACCAGTTCCTACCACCGATATCTGCATGAGAGCTCTCTTCTGCGGCGACTAGCCTTTTCGTCGATACGCCGACGCTCGCGGCGAGCGCGATGGCTTGAGCCACCTGCAGGAATACGCCTTGCCCACTCACCGGACACGTTCCCGGAGAATCGTTATCCCAGATCAGGGGGCTCCATCTCCGCGGCCGGTGGTCGGAAGGCCCGGCCGGATGATACATGGCCGCCATCTGCCTCTCCACACCCGATGGCGCGTGTTACCGCCCGTAGATAGCTGTTCACCATCTGCTGCGGCCCCAGATGTGTCACCGCCCACTGGCGCGCCGCGCGCCGGGCGCGTTCTCGAGCTGGTGGCTGCGACAGCCACCTCTCCAACACCAGCTGAAGAGCAGCGGTTTCGGCCTCATCGGGACCCGGCGGCACCCGCGCCACCGCGTCGTCGGGATAGTTCCTCCAGTGCACCAGATCGGTGATCACGGTAGGGACGCCAAGCTGAAGGAGCTGGTGGAGGACAGCCGAGGAGGAGCGAGCCGGCGGGAAGCGCAGGTTCACCGCCAGGTCTACTGCTCGTAGCAGGGCACCGAAATCGCTGTCACTGACCCGGCCTGGCCAACGTATCCTGTCGGCGATTCCCCTGGACTCGGCCCGTTCCGGCAGCTGCAAAGCAGGATCTACCCAACCGACCACCACGAGCAGAAAGCGGCAACTTGATGGCATCGTTGCCAGGGCGTCGATCAGCCGGTCGAGGCGACGGGCGGCACCGATGTAGCCGAAGCAGCCGATCAACACGGTGTCCTCGTCGGCGCCGAGCTTGATCCGCCATCTGTTCACCTCCGCTTCCGTGGCTTGCGGCACCGATTGCCAATGCACCAGGGAGCAGACCTGTGCTCCCGGCACAAGCGCCTGCAGCCAGCCCGCTAGCAGTTCACCGTGCACTCCTGTCAGCAGGCTGCGACGCACCAGGTCCTCACAGAGCGGAAAGCGAAAGTAGAGTGCCGGGCTCGCCAAGCCCCCGGACACCAGGTGTCCGAGCGCT
>JBHHYG010000129.1:0-9152 GCA_046757445.1 Acidobacteriota bacterium | reverse complement strand
CCGATGCCATCCGCGAACAGGAGTCGGCGGGGAATCTCACCTACATCGGCATCCGCCACGAGGGCGCCGCCGCTTTCGCTTGCTCCGGTTTCGCCAAGCTCAGTGGCAAGCCCGCTGCCTGTCTGGCCATTGCCGGGCCGGGCGCTACCAACCTGCTCACCGGCCTGTGGGATGCAAAGGTGGACCGTGCCCCGATCCTGGCGCTTACCGGCCAGGTCAACACCCAGGTACTGGGCCCGGGAGCCTTCCAGGAGATCGACCTCGCCTCGGCCTTCAGCGCCGTCTCCGCTTTCAGCCAGACCGTTCTGCACAGCAGCAACCATGCCGAGCTCATGACCCTTGCTCTCAAGCGCGCCATCGTCGATCGTGACGTCGCCCACCTGATCTTCCCCGACGAGGTTCAGGTGTTGCCGGCGGCGGACGCCGCCGCGCCCTCCGGTCCGGACGGTCGCCTCGGTGCGGTGGAGATCGCGCCGCCGCAGGCATCGCTGGATGAGGCGGTGCGGCGCATCGGCTCCGCCCGACGCCCGATCATCATCGTCGGTCACGGCGCCCGCGGCGCCATGGAGCGGGTGATCGACCTGGCCGAGCGCCTCAACGCCCCTGTGCTGACCACCTTCAAGGCCAAGGGTCAGATTGCCGATGACCACCCGCTCGCCGGCGGCGTGCTGGGCCGCAGCGGCACGCCCATCGCTAGCTGGTTCATGAACGAGTCGGATCTGCTGGTTTGCTTCGGTGCCTCGTTCGCCAACCATACCAGTATCGAAAAGACCAAGCCCATCGTTCAGGTGGATTTCGAGCGCATGGCGCTGGGCAAGTTTCACTCCGTCGAGGTGCCGGTGTGGGGCGAGATCGGCATCACTGCCGAGCTGATTTGCGCACAGCTGCCCACACACCTGGCCGCCGTCGATCAAGGCGCCGAGATCGCCGAGCGCTGGGCCTTATGGCGGGCTGAAAAAGAAAAGCGAGTGAGCGAGAGTCTTGGCAGAGGCATCAACTCCGCTGCTGTATTCGCTGCCCTCACGCGACAAGCGCCCGAGAGCGCGGTGATCGCCGTCGACGTCGGCAACAATACCTATTCGTTCGGTCGATACTTCGAATGCAAGCGGCAGTCGATTCTGATGTCGGGGTACCTGGGCTCGATCGGCTTCGGCTTCCCGGCGGCGATGGGCGCCTGGGCGGCGGCACCCCATAGGCCGATCCTGTCGGTGAGTGGCGACGGCGGCTTCGGCCAGTACATGGGCGAGTTCACTACAGCGGTGAAATACGGCATGAAGATCACTCACATCCTGCTCAACAACGGCGAGCTCGGGAAGATCTCGAAGGAGCAGCGGGCCGGGCGCTGGCAAGTGTGGCAGACGTCACTCCACAACCCCGACTTCGCCGAGTACGCGCGCATTTGCGGCGGTCATGGCGCCCGTGTTACCGAGGCGGCGGAGCTCGATGGGGCGATCGGCGCGGCGATTGCTGCCGAGGGCCCGGCTCTGGTCGAGATCATGACCGATGCGGAGCTGATCTGACGACGGCAGTGCGGATGCGAAGGTGCCACTCCCCCCAACAGATGCCTTGCTCGATACTTTGCTCATTCTTCGGTCGGCCGCGCTGGAAGCGCTGCCGCCGTGGTCGCCTCGCCCTGGCGCTCGGCGCTTGGCTCAGCCTGGCGCTATCAGTGGCCGGCGCGATCCCTGGCCAGCGGGGAAAGCAGGCGCAGCTGCCGTTACCGAGTGTAGTGCCGACGTTCGTCGAGATTACCGAAGCCGCCGGCATCCGATTCCACCATCATCATGGCGGCGTCGGCGAAAAGCACCTGCCGGAAACCATGGGTGCCGGTGTTGCCTGGCTGGACTACGACGGCGACGGCATCTGGGATCTCTACTTCGTCGACAGCGGCGTGCTGCTCGGCACCGCCTCGCCGGCCGAGGCCGCACAGGGAGCCCGGCCGACGGGCGCCAACGTGCTTTACCGAGGCGGCCCGGCCGACGACTTCTCGCCTGTACCGGATGCTCTCGTCGGTGACCGCGGCTACGGCATGGGGGTTGCGGTGGCCGACTACGACGGCGACGGCTGGCCTGATCTGTTGATTACCAACTTCGGCCCCAACGCCCTCTACCGCAACAACGGCGACGGCACCTTCGAGAACGTTACCGAAACCGCCGGGATCGTCGGCGACCAGTGGTCGGCGAGCGCTGGCTGGGGTGATCTCGACGGCAACGGCCTGCCGGATCTCTACGTTGCCAACTACGTGGTCTATGCCCTGTCGAACGCTCTGCAGTGCGGCACGCCGGAGTTGGGGACCCGCTCCTACTGCCATATCGACCTTTTCGATGGCGTTGCCGATCGGCTGTACCGGAACCGTGGCGACGGCAGCTTCGAAGAGATCTCCGAGCAGGCCGGCGTTGCCAACGCCCTCGAGGGTAAAGGGCTCGGAGTGGTGATGGGTGACCTCAATGACGACGGCCTGATCGATATCTACGTCGCCAACGACACGGCGCAGAACTTCCTCTACCTGAATCGGGGAGGGTTCGTCTTCGAGGACACGGGCCTGATCTCGGGGGCCGGCTATAGTGAGAATGGCACCCCTCAGGCCGGCATGGGGACCGACCTCGGGGATATCGACGGTGACGGCAAGCTGGAGATCGTGGTCACCAACTTCGCTTTCGAGCCCGTCAATTTGTACCGGCTGGCGCCGATGGGCGGCTACCTGGACGATGCCTATCCGCTCGGCGTCGGCGAGGCGACCCTGCCGGTGCTCGGCTTCGGCGTGCTGATGAGCGACCTGGACGGCGACGGTGACCTCGATCTGGCCATGGCCAACGGCCATATCCTCGACAACGTCAGCAAGCTCAAGGACAACACCACTTACCCGCTGCCGAACCAGGTGTTCGTCAACCGGCTGACCGAGCTGCGCGCTCTAGCCGGGCGAGGGCGAGGCGGGCCGGCTGGCGCCTCCTCGAGCACTCCCTGGCGGCCGCAGCGCGGCCTGCTGACGGATGTCTCGGCCTTGGCCGGCGAGGCGGTCAACCGCGCCCGCGTGTCGCGGGGCCTGGCGGCGGGTGATGCCGATGGCGACGGCTGGCCGGATCTGGCCGTGACTAACTCGAACGGTGCCGCTGAGCTGCTGCGCAACGCCACGGACTCATCGGCCAACCGACTGGTTCTACGCCTGCGCGGCCGCGCCGGCAATCGCGATGCCCTGGGCGCCAGGGTGTGGATCACTCCGATGGTGGGGCGGGCCGGCGAACCTGGATCAGCTGCGGGCTCCAACGCAGCCGCCGGCGAACCCGCGACGGCTGGCCAAAGACCCGCGCCGCAAGGGTCGACACCAGCGATCTTCAGCCAGATGCTGGAGGTCAAGAGCTCTTCCTCCTACTGCTCCCAGAATGCCACCGACCTGTACGTCGGCCTCGGCGAGGCCACCGCCGCCATCCTCGAGATTCGCTGGCCGGGAAAGAAGCGGCAGAAGATCGGCCGCGTCGATGCCGGCCAGCTGTTGCTCGTCGTCGAAGGGCGAGGCGTGGTCGCTAGCCGGCTGCTCGGTCCGTATCAATCTGCAAGCTAGTGCTCGCGGCGCGAAGCGAGCAAACGCTCGTAGGTGGCGCGGGCCCGGGCCGCTTCCTCCGTCAGGCCGAGCGCGGTGTAGGCGTCGGCGAGCAGGCGGTGTGCTTCGGCGAGCTGGGGATCTTGCTCCACTGTTGCCTCCAGGGCGACCCGGGCCTGCGCGGCCCGGCCTGAAGAGAGCAGGGCGGCGCCAAGACCCAGGTGCATGGCCACCGTCGCCTGCGGCCCGGCAAGCTCGAGGGCGCCGGCGAACTCCTCGGCAGCTGCCTCCGCATTTCCACGCCGTAGCGCTTCTGTTCCCCGGCGGTAGCGGTTCTCGGCGCGGCTCTCGGCAACGCTGCGGAGCGCCTGCCGTTGGCGTTCGAGCTCTGTTGACTGAAGGGCGGCGAAGGTCGCCAGCTCGGTATGACCATCCACCGGCCGACCGGCGCGAACGTAGGCGAGGCCGAGGTTGTAACGAGCCCCCTTGTGCTCGGGATCGAGCGTCAGGGCCTGCTCCAGCGCCTCGATCGCCTCATCGAGCCTTCCTTGCCGCAGCGCCAGCAAGCCGAGCTGGAAGCGAGGCTCGGCGAGGGCGGGCCGATCGCTGGCGGCGCGTTCGAACAGCGTTTGAGCCCGCGCCAGATCACCTGAGGCCATGGCCAAATCGCCCAGTGCCAGTCGCGCCTCGATGAGGCCGGGATCGATCCGCAAGGCCTGTCCGTACGCGGCCGAGGCCTTCTCGAAGCGTCCGTCGGCGCGGTGCACCAGGCCGATGTAGTAGTGGGCGAGGGCGTTGCCGGGGTGATCGGCGATGATCGCCTCGAAGATCTGCAGTGCTGCCGCGCCGCGATCTTCTTGCAGCAAGATCCATCCGAGGTTGAGGCGGGCCCGAGTGGCATCCGGGTCGTCCTCGAGAACGGCGTTGAACTGGGCGCGGACACCCTGGAGCTCGCCGCTGCGCATCAGCGCCACGCCGAGCTGATAGGCGATGGCGGCGTCGAAGCTGGGCACGAGCTGCTGCGCCCGGCGCAGGGCGACGGTCGCTTGCTGGGGATTGCCGGCTCTCAGCCTCGCCAGCCCGAGATAAAAAAGTGGCCGGGACTCCTGGGGCGCCGCCGAAACGGCCGCCTCGAGGGCCGGGATCGCTGTCGCCAGGTCGCCACGGCGCAGGGCGCCGATGCCGGCCTCGAGAGGATCTTCTTGCCCTTGCCGCTGCACTGGCACGGTTGCTGCGCGAGGGAGGTCGAGCTTGCTACGGCCAGCACTAGCAGGAGATCGGAGCGAGGGTGTCGCGGGCGACAGGAGCGGTGCAGTCATCGCACGGGAGGCCCATGTCCTGCTGGCGGACAGCGCTATTGCTGTCCTCGACGAGGTCGCCGCGGCTACCGGCAGTTCGAACCCGTAAACCAGAAATCCCACTGCCACGGCGACCAGGACGATGGCCGGCATGACCTCGGCGCGGTCTCGGGACATGGGCTCCATCAGCCGACCGCAGCAACCTCGCCGCAGGTGGTTCGGTCGTTGCCGTGCGGCTGCCATGAAAAGGCGGAGGGGGTGGGATTCGAACCCACGTCCCGGGTTTATACCCCGAGAACTCGATTTCGAGTCGAGCGCGTTACGGCCTGGCTTCGCTACCCCTCCGGCCGGTGAAATCGAAGGACAACTCTGCGCCACGGGCAAGCTTCGCACCGGACAGAAGAGAGAGCTGAACTCACCTCCCGGTGGTCCTTCGCATCGATCCGGGCGCGTCGGCTGCTCGAACCCCCTCATCATACCGGTTCTGATCTCCGTCTGGCAGCTGGCCGGAGCGGGTAGCAGAGGCGGTTGACAGACGTGTGACATTTGTCGCATTATAAGTGCGACATCCGTCGCACATCAGCGATGCCTGGCCTTGCCGCTTTCTCGGTAGTGGGCGAGAAGCCGGCGGGGCCGACGGATAGGGCCTAGCCCGCATTTCTCAACGGATTGCTGCTGCGGGCGCGGCAAAGGGCGCGTTCGCTGCGTTGCGCTTGCTCGGGCTCCTCGACGTATTGTCAAATACGCCTCCGGCGCCCTCCCGGCGCGCGCCTTGCGCCCGCCCCCTTTCCCACGCCCTCGCGACGCAACCCGTTGAGAAATGCGGGCTAGCGTGGCGACCGAGCCCTCGGAGGACGAATGAAGCGATCTCTTCCAAAGCTGTCGCGTTTCGAGCTTCAGTGTTTGCGGCTGCTGTGGGTTGAGGGAGAGGCGACCATGCGCCAGATCCACGCGAAGATCGAAGACCCACCGAGCTACTCCACGGTGCGCAAGATCTTCGAGCGCTTGCAGGGGAAGGGTGCGGTCGAGCGGGTCCGCCGACAGGGCAAGGCCTGGGTTTACCGTTCGGCGGTCAAGCCCACGGCGATGATCCACAAGGAGATCCGGCAGTTTCTCGATTCGCTCTTCGACGGCGCCGCGGCGCCTCTGGTCCGGCATCTCGCCGAGATGGACGCTGTTTCCCTGGCGGACCTCCGCAACATGGAAGAGCTGCTCGAGAGGGAGGAAGCGACGACCGCTCATGAGGGGAGAGGTCGTGCCTTGAGAGATAGAGCGGGGCGTGGTGCCGAGGTGAAGCGCACCGGCTCGGGCGAGGGAGGAGAGAACCCATGCTGAGCACCTCGAGCCAGTGGGCGGAGGCCTTTTGGGTGGGGATGGCCGTCCATCTCTGGCAGACCACGCTGGTGTTGGCGGTACTGGCGCTGCTCGAGCGCCTCCTGGCGAGCGCGCCGGCCCGCTTCCACGCACGGCTCTGGTGGGTCGGCCTGCTGAAGCTTCTCTTGCCCGTGCCGCTGATCGCCCCCGCGGTTCGCTGGCTGGGCACCTGGCTGGGCACGGTGGGAGTACCTCCAGGTACCTGGGCGGTGACGACGCGATGGACTGTGCTGTCGCTGCTCCTCGATCCGTCGGGCTGGGGCCAAGGGGTAATCGTGGCCTCGTCGATCTCCAGCGCCGGCCTTTTCTATCCTATGCTGACTCTGGCCTGGTTGCTGGGCGTGGTTACGGTGTTGGCTCTCTGGGTGCGGCGGACCTCGACTCGGGCGAACGATCTGTGCGCCGTTCCTTTCGCTCCGGAGCCCGCCCGGTCGAAACTCCGTGCAGCGCTGGCGGGCACCGGCGTCGAAGCAGGGAGCGTGTTTCTCACCGGCTCGCGCGTCGTACCGTGCGTCCTGGGCATTCGAAGGCCGAGCTTGCTGGTGCCGGAGCGCGTCGTCGAGGAGCTGAGCGTGGAGGAGCTGCGCTCGGTGATTTTCCACGAAGAAGCTCACCGGCGTCGGCGAGAGGCGTTGCGGTCGTTCGTCGCTGCGTTGACGCTGGCGTTGTTCTTTTTCTACCCACCGGCATGGCTGCTCGTCTGGCGGTTGAACTCTAGCGCCGAGTTCATCTGCGACGAGCATGTCCTTCGTTCCGGCCTGGCGCCGGACACTTATGCGCGGGCGATCGCGAGAATCTTGCACGCGAATCTCTTCCCCGCCACGGCCAGTGCGATCATCGGTCGGAAGCCTTCGCTCCTCGCCGCCCGCCTCGATCGCATCCAGCAATCCGGGAGGTACCTACCCATGTCACGACATCGTCTTGCAATAGCGGCCGCCATCCTTGTCGTTGTCCTTTTCTCCACCCTGCCGACCTTTTCTCTCGAGCGAGGCGCCGCAGGGCAGCGTGAGTTGCCCGGCGCGGACACCTGGATGTATCCGGCGCTCGACTCGCTGGCCAACGGCGATATGCGCATCAACCTCGAGTACCGGGGCGCTGATACAGCCACTATCCTCGACGAGATCGCTCGCATGGCTGATCTTCGCCTCGTCTACGAGGGCCCTCGTCCCTATCGGCAGGTCACCCTGACCGCCAGCAACGTGTCGTTGAAGGAGGCCTTGGCGTTGCTTGCGAGCAAGCAGGATCGGTTAGGTTTCTGGTACGAGGTACCCGAGCCTGGTCTCCTCGTGGTGCGCGTGTCTGGCAATGTTGCCCAGATCGGAGGCAGTATCCGACCGCCCGAGAAGCTGGTCGACGTCGCCCCCGAGTACCCCGAGGCCGCTCGCCGGGCCGGCCTCCAGGGGGTGGTGATCCTCAGGGCTCTGATCGACGAGAGGGGGACGGTGGGGAGCCTCGACGTCATTCGTGGCCTCGGAACAGAACTCGACGGCGCCGCCATCGATGCCGTCTCGAAGTGGCGATACCAACCACTTTTGGTCGGCGAAGTCGCGGTTCCGGTGCTGCTAACGGTGACCGTCCAGTTCGCATTGTCCAAGCAGGGCACCGGTGTTCGAAGTCCAGCGGGCTAACCCTTGTTCCTGCCGCGCGCAATAGCCGCAAGGGACACCGCAAGATCAGATTGCGCATTAGCCACCGCCACGCCGGCCAACCAGCAATCCCACAGCGCCCGCCGAAATTCCTCAGACTGACTGTGGCATCCGGTTTGGCCGACCGGGCCTCCGCTCTCCTCGGCCGTTGCATTAGCCACAAAGACCCACGATCTATTGCACACGGAATAGCGCAACCGATATAGAAGTTATACCGCTTCAACTGGAGGTACTATGAGCCGGTCGGTCATATTTGCTCTGATCCTGGCAGTGCTCAATGGTTTCAGCGCATACGCACAGCAGGCGGAGTTCCCGATCATTGACATGCATTTCCACGGCGCCTTAGTGTTCGACGAACAGGAGGTTCAGCCGATCACGCCGTGGCTTGAGGCGTTCGACCGTCGCGGGGTAAAGAAAGCTGTACTGACCTCCTATCCGCACCAGCTTCAAGTCTGGGCGCCAAAGGACTCCGAGCGCCCGATTCCGTCCCTGTGGTTTCCGTGCGTCACACAATTCGTGCGTCACTGCTTTCCGGGGGATGCCGTCCTGCCCGAGATCAAATGGCTGCGGGGTGAAATCGAGTCCGGTCGTATCGCCATGATCGGCGAAGTTGGCACAGAACTCGTCGGTATCCTCCCGAATGATCCGGCTCTCGAGCCCTATTTTAGCCTGGCGGAGGAGTTCGACATCCCCTTCGCTTTGCACATGGGTCCCGGACCGGCATGGGCTGTAGGGGGTCAATCGATCTACGAAGCTTTTCCCGACTTCCAGATTCGCGCGGGAGATCCGCTCGAGCTGGAAGATGTGTTGCGGCGACATCCTCGCCTGAGGCTCTACATCATGCATGCGGCCTGGCCCATGCTCGACGAGTTACTCACGATCCTCTGGCACAACCCGAACGTCTACGTGGACCTCGGCCACCTCCAAATCGCTATTCCACGTGCGGAGTACTACAGCTACCTCACACGTATCGTCGAAGCGGGGTACGCTGACCGAATCATGTACGGCTCTGATGTGGGCCTCGACGACTTTGGCAGCGGTATCGACGCGATTCTGGATGCTGTCTTCCTGAGCGGAGAGCAAAAGCGGGATATCCTTTACAACAACGCCGCCCGCTTTCTCCGCCTCAGCGAGGAGGAAATCGCAAGGCATCACGGAAAGTAGCTGGTTTGCGAGTCACGCGGCATAACAAGCCAATGCACCTGGCGGCCCGTTACGCGGCCCGCAGGTGAAGCGCGGAACCGTGTACGCCCAGCATGTTTCACGATCCGGGGGTGGGAGTCCCCCACGGGCCTT
>JBHHYG010000128.1:0-9292 GCA_046757445.1 Acidobacteriota bacterium | reverse complement strand
TGCGTCCCGGTGCAGGTCATCAACAGCACCAACGACGTCTACACCGACTTCAGCCAGCAGCAAGCCGAGGAAAGTCGGGACCCGAGGGCAGAAATCCAGCGCCGCGCGGACGCAGTGATCGGCGACGCCCTGCCGTGGATCACGGCCCAGAAAGACCGATTCTTCGCTTGGGTGCATCTGTTCGACCCCCATCTACCCTACGATCCACCCGCACCCTACGACAGCCGCTACGCCGGCAGGCTCTATGATGGCGAGATCGCCTACACCGACGAGGCCGTCGGCCGGCTGCTTGCCGGCCTCGAAGCCGCGGGTCACGGCCGCGACACACTGGTCATCGTCACCGCAGACCACGGCGAGAGCCTGGGCGACCATGGCGAGCGGCGTCATTCCTTCTTCATCTACGACAGCACGATACGTGTGCCGCTCATTTTCTGGGCCCCAGATCTGTTACCGGCGGCGCACGTCGTGAGAGGCCAGGCGAGCGTGGTGAGCATCCTACCGACAACCCTGGCACTGCTCGGTATCGACGACCCCGCAGCCGACTCGCGTGACGGCAGCGACCTGCGCGAGCTGATCGCCCATCCGGATACAGCCGGCACCCCCGCCTACTCCGAAAGCCTCTATCCCATGTTCCATTTCGGCTGGAGCGAGCTGCGCGCCCTACGCGCCGAGGGGTACAAGTACGTTGCCGCGCCTCGCCCCGAGCTCTACGACCTACGATCGGACCCGCAGGAAGCCAAGAATCTGGTCTCCGTGCAGCCGCAACTCGCCGCTACCATGCGCGACGAGCTTGAGGCGCTGGTCGGCGATGATGATCCTTCAGGGCTCGGCGGGGGCCTGAGCCTCATCGATCCACAGAGCCTCGACCGGCTGCGCCGCCTCGGTTATCTGGCTGGAAGGAAAAAGCCGGGAGCGGGCCAGCGGGTCGACCCCAAAGACAAGGTCGAGATCTTCGAGTCCTTCCAGGACGGCATCGAGGAGGTAGTGGCGACGCTTCGTGCCCGGGATTGGGAAGAAGCAACTTCACTGCTCATCGACCTCGATCATCTCGTCCCCGACCACTTCGAGACCTACTATCAGCGTGGGCGCCTGGCTCTCTTGCAGGGGAACGCTGCCGCCGCCGTCGAGAGCTTGAAGCGAGCCCTGTCGCTGTCGCCGGCCTTCACGCTCACCTATGTCGAGCTGGCCAGGGCATACCGCGCGGCCCATCAGCCTCGCAAGGCCGAGAACCTCCTGCGTCAGGCCATGGAGGCCTTCCCCGACACGGCCACCTTTCCCATGTTGCTGGGCTCCTACGATCACCAGGACGGCCGCCTCGACGAGGCGCTCGAAGCCTACCGTGTGGCCCGGAGCCTGGCCCCTCACCAGCCCGCGCTGCTCAACAACATGGCGCAGCTGTACCTGATGCGAAAAGAGCCTCGAGAGGCATTGCCGCTGATGGAGACACTCGTCGAGGTGACCCCCGACGACGCCGAGGCCTGGAGCCACCTCGGCCTGATCCTGGGCGGTCTCGGGGAGCAGGAGAGGGCCGAGACGGCCTTCAGACAGGCCCTGCTGCTGCAGCCCGATGAGGCCTCGCTGCACTACGGCCTCGGCATGGTATTGCTGCGCCAGGGGCAACGGCAGGAAGCAACCGAAGCCTTCAAAGCTGCGCTGCGAGTCGATCCGAGCTTTGCGGCGGCCCGTGCGGAGCTCGACAAGCTCGGTGGCAGCGGCACCGGTCCAAGACGTTGATCATCCATGGCAATCAACTTGTTAGTCGTCGACGCGCTCAACCTGATCCGCCGCGTCTACGCCGCTCAGCCCGGAGAAGATAGGCCCGAGCGAGCTAGCTCCAGCCTGACGGCGAGTGTCCAGTCGCTCGAGCGCGCCCTGCGCGAGTGCCGGCCGTCTCACGCTGCCTGTGTTTTCGAGGGCCAGGGACGCAGCTGGAGGCATCAACTGTATGCCGACTACAAAGCCGGCCACTCGCCGATGCCCGAAGCGCTGCGGCAACAGCTACCCGCGTTCAAGGAAGAATTCGACAAGCACGGCGTTTCTTCTTTCGACCTACCAACGCTGGAAGCCGATGACGTCATCGCTACCCTCGCCACCAAAGTTGGCCTTAGGGGAGGAGGGACGGTCATTCTTTCCACCGACAAGGTTTTCCTCCAGTTGCTGTCCGCTAACGTCAGGGTGCGAGATCACTTCGGGCGGCGGGAGCTGGATCGCGCTTTCGTCGTCAACAAGTTCGGAGTGCCACCAGAGCAACTCGTCGATCTTCTCGCATTGGCCGGAGACAGTACCAACAACATCCCCGGCGTGCCCGGCATCGGGCCCAAGACCGCCGCCAAGCTGGTGACCGAATTCGGCACACTGGAGAAGATTCTGTCGGCGGCTCCGACCATCGCTGGCAAAGTGGGTGAGCGATTGCGCGCCCACGCCGAGGAGGCACGCTTGTCATGGTCGCTCGTGCGCCTGCGAGTCGATCTCGAGCTGGGATTGAACCTCCGATCGTTGAGGTACGGCGGCTAGCCCGCATTTCTCAACGGCTCGTGAAGCGAGCGGGCGCAAGGGCCGTGAGGACAAGGCGCGCGCCGGCTTGAGGGCGAAGGCGTACTCGCGCAGTACGTCGAGCCCGCGAGCCAAGCGCAACGCAGTCATCGCGGCCCTTGCGCCCGCGCAGCCGCGAACCGTTGAGAAATGCGGGCTAGCCACACCCTCTTCGACGGCGCCGCCACAGATCGCCGGTGCATCACATCCCTGACGACCTCTCTCTTTGAACTGCGGCATGGGTTCGCAGTACATTCAGATGTCTCGAACACAGAACGCGGGAGTCGAAAATGCAAAAAGCCACCTTCGGGGCGGGGTGCTTCTGGGGTGCAGAAGCTGCCTTTCGGCAGGTGCCAGGTGTGACGGCGGCGGCGGTCGGCTACCTCGGCGGATCACTCGAGAATCCTACCTATCGAGATGTTTGCTCCGGCAACACAGGGCATGCCGAGGTGGTGCAGATAGAGTTCGACGAATCCACCGTTTCGTATGAAAAGCTGCTGGAAGTGTTCTGGAGCATCCACGATCCGACAACGCTGAATCGTCAAGGTCCTGACATCGGCCACCAATACCGCTCGGCGATCTTCTTCCACTCCCCCGAGCAGGAAGCTGCGGCGATCCAATCTAGAGATACTCAACAGCGAAGCGGGCACTACCCCTCTGCGATCGTTACCGAGATCACCCCCGCTTCAACATTCTACAAAGCTGCGGACTATCACCAACAGTATCTGGAAAAGCGCGGACTGATCCATTGCAAGACGTAGCTGGCAAGGACACGAGCGGCGCCGACTACACCAGAAATCCCCAAGTCGTCATCGGCGAGGAAAAACAACACCTCCATGCGGCGGGGAGCAAGGAGCGTCTCTGCGGCCTGGCGCTCTCAGGCGGCGGCATCCGTTCGGCTTCCTTCGCCACCGGTGTCCTGCAAGCCTTTGTCGCGCGGGACCTCCTCCGGACGATCGATTACCTCTCGACCGTATCTGGTGGCGGATATATCGGCTCCTCTCTGACCTGGTTTCTTCACCAGGGGCTGCCGGGAAACCTTGCGGCCGGAACCGGACCGTCCGACTTCCCCTTCGGCGAGGGCGGCGTGGGCGGACGTACCGGCAAGAGGAGCGCCATCCTGGATTTCATCCGCCAACATGGCAACTACCTGATTCCGGGCAAAGGTCTCAACCTTGTTTCCCTTATTGGCATCGCCCTGCGCGGCATGTTCGCCTCGTTGTTCGTCTATGTGTCGCTGATGACCTGCGGCATCTTCGCACTCGATCGGCTGGGTGCCTTCGACACCGTAGAGATGACCACGGCTTTGGAGATCACGCTGTGGAAGCCGGTGGCCCTCGATATCTTCAGGCCTGTACCCCTCAACCCCACACTCTGGCTGGCGGTAGCCATCGTTCTTCTGCTGGCGCTCCTGAGCCTCACCTTCTCCATCCGCTCGCGCCGGGCGACGGCCAGCGGCCCGGCGCGCTACAAGTGGTCGATCCGCGAGCAGCGGCTCATCGGTTGGGGCCTGACGGCAGTGATTCTCTTGCTCCTGGTCGGCTCGCTTCCTCATGTCGACACGGGTCTACACTCGGCTTGGCTCGAGGTTGCGGCCGCAAGCCTTTCTACCATCACTGGCGCTGTGCTCGGCGTCCTCCAGTTTCTCAGGCAACAACGCTGTATGAAGTCCAGTGGAGGAATCCTTTCGGGCCTGCACATCATCGTCGGGGCCTTTGCCCTCGTCTACGGCCTGTTGCTGATCGCCTATGTCGTTGGCACAAGGATCGACAGCACCCTAGCCACTGCGCTGCTCATTATCTCGATATTGGTGGGTGCCAGCGTCAACCTGAACTTCGCCGGCCTCCACCGCATGTACCGGGACCGTCTGATGGAGACCTTCATGCCCGACGCCGGGAGCGTCGAACAAAACCGCTGGGGACCGGCGATGCAGGCGGACTCCGCTCTGCTGGAGACGATGTGCGGGAACGACAATCGGCGTCCCTATCATTTGATTAACACCAACATCGTGCTGGTTGATTCGCCGACGGCCAAGTACCACGGCCGGGGCGGCGATAGCTTCCTGCTGTCGCCACTCTTTTGTGGCAGCGACGCGACCGGCTGGCGACGCACGCGCAAGTACATAAAGGGGCCAGGTAGGCGCGGCATGACCTTGCCGACGGCGATGGCCATATCCGGCGCTGCTGCCAATCCGAATACCGGCGTCGCCGGCAGAGGCGTCACACGCAACAAGTTCGTCTCTCTGCTGATGTCACTGCTCAACCTGAGGCTCGGATACTGGGCGCCAAACCCCGCCGTAGACAGGCGTTCGATGATTCCACCCAACTTCCTGGTGCCAGGCCTGCGAAGCGGTGTCTGCGGACGCGGGCTCAACGAGCGGAAGGGATCGGTCGAGCTCAGCGACGGCGGCCACTTCGAGAACCTGGGCCTCTACGAGCTCATCCGGCGCAAGCTCGACCTCATCGTCGTTTCTGACGCCGGTGCCGATCCCGCGTTCCGCTTCCAAGATCTGGCCAACGTCATCGAGCGGGTGCGAGTCGACTTCGGCGCCGAGATCCATTTCGACGAGGAGTTCAGCCTCGAGCACCTGCGGCCCGGATCGGCGGGCGGAAACGCCACCTTCGACGAGTACGAGCTGGCGAGGCGTGGCTTTGCGGTCGCGAACATTCTCTATGAGAAGGGTCCTGGAGACGACACCCAACCTCGAGGCATCCTCATTTATCTGAAGACGACGCTGACCGGCCTGCTGACGGAGGATATCTACGGTTACAAGAGAGCCCATTCATCCTTTCCCGATCAGACCACATCCGATCAGTTCTTCGACGAGACCCAGTTCGAAGCGTATCGAGAGCTCGGTTACCAGCTGACGCTTGCCATGCTGAAGGAAAACGCGTCGCGAGGCTGGATCGGCTGATGCGTCTGACGTGCCCGGCGCCGGCGCACCGATCATCGTTGCCGTCGGCCCCAGCGGAGCTGACTATTCCCTCGACAACGGCGCTACATGGTCGGCCCTGGACAACCTCACCTACTGGGCAGTAGCGTTCGCTTCACCGGCCGCCGGCTGGGCTGTAGGACCCGGGGGCAAAATCACGAAGTTCTCGTTTCCTAGATGGGAGATGGATCATGTCGGTTGACAGGAGAGACTTTTTCAAATTGTCGGCGTCTGCGGCGGCAGCGGCGGCCGCCGGCTGTGTCAACCCGGGACAGAGGACGGGCAGCGCTGTGGCTACAGGGGAGAACCTCCCGGAGACCATCCGCAATCTCCGACCCATGACCGACGGCATCGTGCCAATCTCCGATGACGAGCGCCGCCAGCGCCAAGACAAGGCGCAACGGCTGATGATCGACAACGGCATCGAGGCGATCTTCATAGAGCCAGGCTCCAGCCTTTTCTATTACACCGGCATGCGCTGGAGCCCGAGCGAGCGAATGTTCGCCATGGTGCTGCCGGCCCGCGGGGAGCCCGGATACGTATGCCCGAAGTTCGAGGAAAAGCGGGCGCGGGAACTGGTCCGCTTCGGCGACGACATCCGCACCTGGGAGGAAGACGAGAACCCCGCCCAGCGCGTGGCCCAGATCTTCAAGGACCGGGGCATCCGACGCGGCAAGGTAGGCATGGAGGAGCGAGCTCGCTTCTTTCTGTTCGATGGCATCCGTCGGGCGGCACCAGCCCTCGAGTACGTGAGCGCCACCCCGGTGACGGCCGGCTGCCGCATCTTCAAGTCGGAGGCCGAGATCGCCCTCATGCAGCGCGCCAACGACATCACCATCGCGGCCTATGAGGCCGTGGTGCCGCTGCTGCACGAGGGCATGACCAAGGCCGAGTTCAGCGACCTCACCTCGAAGGCGCACGCGGCGCTCGGGGTATCGGGTGGGATCGGCGTCAATTTCGGCGAATCGTCGGCCTTCCCCCATGGCAGCATCCAGCCGCGCAATCTGCGGGAAGGTGACATCGTGCTGATGGACGGGGGCTGTGGGGTCGAGGGGTATCGCTCCGACATCAGCCGCACGACGGTCTTCGGCAAGCCGAGCCAGCGGCAGACCGACATCTGGAACCTCGAGCTCGAGGCCCAGAATGCCGCCTACCAAGCGGCACAGGTGGGCGTCCCCTGCGAGGAAGTCGACGCCGCCGCTCGTAAGGTGATCACCGACGCCGGCTTCGGCCCTGACTATAAGATCCCCGGGCTGCCACATCGCACCGGCCACGGCATCGGCCTCGACGGCCACGAGTGGACCAACCTGGTACGTGGCAACAAGACGCCGATCGCGCCCGGCATGTGCTTCAGCAATGAGCCGATGGTGGCCATCTACGGTGAGTTCGGCATTCGACTCGAGGACGATATGCATATCACCGAGGACGGCCCGCGCTTCTTCACGCAACAGAGCGCTTCGATCATCCAGCCGTTCGGGTAGCCCGAACTTCTCAACGGGTCGTTAAGCGAGCGAGCGGTTGGGCCGCGAGCCGTTGAGAAATGCGGGCGAGGGAGCTGAAACGTGGGCGATATCAACGAGTTTTCGAGGACAGTCAGGCTGTTTCTGAAGGCCTACAGATGGCGGCGCATCGACCCCGTCCCCTGGGCCCCGCTGGGCAAGCCGCTTCACGAATGTCGTTTGGCCCTGGTTTCCAGCGCCGGTCTCGTACTGCCCGATCAGGCGCCTTTCGACGAGTCGATCAAGGGCGGTGATCCGAGCTTCCGCCAGATCCCCTCTGATGTCGACGTGAGCACCTTGATCGACACCCACCGCAGCGAGTCGTACGACCACTCTGGACTGCACCGAGACCCGAACCTCGCCTTCCCCATCGATCGTGTGCGCGAGCTGGCCGAGGAAGGAAGAATCGGCTCGGTGAACGGGCGCCACCTTTCCTGCATGGGATCGATCACCGCGCCTGGGCGGCTGGTGCGCGAGACCGCCCCCGAGGCGGCACGCTGGCTGGCCGAGGATGGTGTGGACGTGGCGCTGCTAGTGCCCGTCTGACCGATGTGCAACCAGGTCGTCGACCTGGTCGCCGCCGAGCTCGAGCGACAGCGAATCGCCACCGTGGCAATTCAACTGTTGCGGCGCGTCGCCGAGCGTGTGCGACCACCCAGAGCCCTGTTCGTGCCGTTTCCTCACGGCCACCCGCTGGACACACCAGGAGCGCCGGAACGCCAGCGCGCCGTGCTAGAGGCGGCGCTTCGCCTGCTGGAGGAAAGCAGCTTGCGGCCACCCGTCCTCGTCGACTATCAGCCGCTGGAAGCTTGACCCACACTTCTCATCGACTTACTGCTGCGCCCGTTCGCTTCACCACCCGTTGAGAAATGCGGCTTATAACAGGGTGCGATACCTGGCACCGAGGGTACGCTAGACGAATGACGACGAACGGGAAACCGGCACTGCATCGGGCCATCAGATTGCCGCAAGCCACCGCCATGGTCGTCGGCACCATCATCGGCGCCTCGATCTTCGTGCAGCCCTCGGAGATCACCTGCCGTGTTCCTTCGATTCCGGCGATCTCTCTCGTATGGCTCACGTCCGGCGTCCTGACCTTCTTCGGCGCCCTGGTGTGCGCCGAGCTGGCATCTACTTTTTCCCGCAGCGGTGGCGTTTACATCTACCTGAAAGAGGCCTATTCGCCCTCCATGGGTTTCCTCTGGGGTTGGGCCATGTTCTGGACGATGCACTCCGGCATCATCGCCGCTATCGCTGTCGTCTGTGCCAGATACGTAGGGTATTTCCTGCCGTTGGAAGACGCTGCCATCAAGGCCGTGGCCATCACAGTGATTCTTCTCCTCTCCGCAGTGAACTACTTCGGCGTGCAGCAGGGCAGTACCCTGCAGGCTCTCATCACCTTGGGCAAGTTGCTGGCCATTGCCTCGATCATCGTCGTGGGGTTCACTCTCGGCTCCCGTGTACCGGGCCCGCCGCCGCAGCCACCGCCAGTCTCAGCATCGATACATGCAAGAGACTTTCTCCTCGCGGTGTCGGCGGGTCTCTTCGCCTTCGGCGGATGGCACATGGTCACCTACAACGCCGAGGAAACCCTTCGCCCACGCAAGACGATCCCACGGGCGCTGATTCTCGGAACGCTAATCGTCACCCTCTGCTATGTCAGTTTGAATGCTGTCTACATGTACGTTTTGCCGCTCGCGGTCGTTGCCTCGTCGAGCCGCGTTGCCGCTGATGCTGCCGATGCCGTCATCGGTTTTGGCGGTGGCGCCACCATGGCGGGCCTGGTGATCTTTTCCACCTTCGGGGCGCTGAGCGGCATCATCCTCTCTGGCCCCCGTGTCTATTTCTCCATGTCGCGTGACGGGCTCCTGTTCCGCTGGTTGGGGGAAATCCATCCGCGATATCGGACGCCACACCGGTCTATTTTGCTGCAGGCGATCTGGTCTTCGGTGCTGGTTGCCACTGGCACCTACCGGACGCTGTTCACGCGGGTTGTTTATACCGAGTGGATCTTCTTCGGGCTCATGGCCATCGGCTTGTTCATCCTTCGCCACCGGCGGGACCTCTCGCATGACTATTCAGTTTGGGGTTATCCGTCGATACCGATAGTGTTCATCGTCGCCGCATTCGCGATCGTGACGAATCAGATAGTCTCCGACGTGACGGGTAGCCTGTCGGGCTTGTTGCTCGTGCTGGTCGGCCTGCCCGTCTATTACCTGTGGGCAAGAACCGGGCTCGAGGAGGAGCCCAGGCGATGATGGTGATCGATTTCCACAATCACTTCTATCCCTCGGAATACTTGCAAGCGCTCCAAGACCAACCGAGCAAT
>JBHHYG010000127.1:0-9308 GCA_046757445.1 Acidobacteriota bacterium | reverse complement strand
TCATCGTGCGCCATTGCGCTCGCGCAGCCGCGAGCCGTTGAGAAGTTCGGGCTAGTAGCCCGCATGAGAGGAGGACCCTATGTTGCGCACTTGGCGAGCTTGCAGAAGAGGTCTGCTCCCCGCCACTGGCGTCTTCGTTGGCGCCTTGTTGGCTACATCGCTGGCGGCGGAGGCCGGGAGTCGGCCCCAGGATGCCGGCGCCATCATGAGGCTGCAGCAGGATCTCATTGGCCTGCGCACCTCGCTCGACAGCAAGATCAGCAACCTGCAGGTCGAGCTCGACACGCTCGAGCGGCAGCTGGACCAGCTACGTTACCGTTTCCAGCAGGTGGAGAACGCACAGCGGAGCTCGTCGCTGGCAGCCACCCCGTCGACCACGGCTTCGACCACCTCGAGGATGAAGTTTCTCGACAGTGAGGTGCTCGAGGCCGAGCAATTGGTGCTCAGGGACGCGGCCGGCACCATCCTGGCAACGCTGTCGCCAACCGGCAGCAGGCCCGAGCTGACCCTGTACGGTGCTGGAGGGGAAGAAGCTGCGGCGTTGGCTGCCACCGCCGACGGCGCCGAGCTGCGCCTGCTCGATGCCGACGGCAACGTGCGCGCCATCCTCTCGGCCGCCGCCGACAAGGGCGGCATCGTCCTGTTCGCCGCCGACGGCTCCGAGATCTTCAGGCGATGATCACCTGCCCGATCATGAGGGCGGCGATCACCAGGAACAGGACGCCCAGGGAACGCTCGAGAACCGTCTGCGAGACAAGGCTGGCCACCGCCGATCCGAGCTGGCCGCCGACGATCACACCCGGCACGGTAAAAACGATCAGGCTGAGCACCGTGTCCAGCGTCTCGCCACCGACCTGGATGAACTGGTAAAGATGACCGCTGGCGGCAGTCAGCGCCGTGAAGGCGACAACCAAGACGCTGGTGGCCACGGAGACGCTGCTGGGCACGCGACAGCGCTGCAGCAGGAAGTAGGCATTGAGCTCGCCCAGGCCGGTGGAGATCATGCCCATGAAGACCGCCCCGACGCCCGAAATGAGGCCCCCCTCACCACGGTTGCAGACCTTGTAGCGAATCTCCTCCCCCGCCGCGGTGATGAGGCAGGTCTCCGCTCTCTCGCCACCGAACTCCTCTGCGATGGCATCATCCATGCGGGCAACATCCTTGCTCTCGGGGGTCCTCAGGAAGCTGGCCGCGACGGCGAGCAGTCCCATGCCGAGGATCACCTTGAGGATGTCGGGCTCGATCCGCGCCGACAGCCAGGTGCCCACCAGGGCCATGGGAACGGTCACCAACAACAACTGCCCACCCAGCCGGTAGTCGATCAGCCGTTTCCGGTAGTAGGCGTACAGACCGCTGGCAAAGCCGAAGAACTCGGTGATCAGGCCGGTGCCGACGGCCACCTCCACCGGCAGCCCCAGCGCCAGCACGAAGAGCGGTGTGAAAAAGGTGGCACCCTCCACACCCGAGGCCATCGCCACGGTGGCAACGAGGACGGAGACCGGCAACATGAACCAGTACTGGAGGCTCACGGGGGCGAGTGCCCCGTCACGGTCTGCAGCCGCGGCCGTTCGAGAAAGCCCACCATCGCCGCAACGAAGGCCGGCATCGTATCTTCCAGCAAGGCAGCGTGGTCACCACCCGGGATCACCACCCACTGGCGATCCGAGGTGCCCAGTCTGGCGAAGAAGCGCGCATGGGCATCGGTCTTGGCATAGGGGTCGTGTTCTCCCTGGATCAGCAACGTCGGCACCTTCACCAGGGCAGGGTCGAGGGCGTTGAACTGGTAGGTCCGCCACCAGTCGACCCCTATCGGGTCGGCAGCCAGCGCCGCCTCGACGTAGGCGTCGATGGCCCGCTGGGTGATCGCCCCGGGGGTGATGAAATCGCTCGCCGCCGCCTCCGGCGTATTGGGCCGCCGTTCGGGCGTCTCGGGGTCGGCGATGGTGGGCAACTCGACATCCGGGTCGACCCAGTAGCCGAAAAGGATCAGCGCCGAGATCTCCTCGGGAAACTGCTGGGCGGCGAGCTGGGCGACGGCCGAGCCGTACGACCAGCCGAAAAGGGCCGGTCTGCCGCCGACTTCGGCGTTATGGGAAACCCAGTCGATGGCCCTGGCGACGTCAGCTGCCGCACGCTCGGGCGTGTTCCAGCCGCTGGCGTCGCGCGGGCTGCTCCCGTAGCCGCGCAGATCGAGGGCATAGATGGCGTAGCCGCGGGTGACCAGCGCGTCCATCAGGGAGCGATTCTCGCCCGGCACTTGCAGGTCGAAATCGGGCAAGCTGCTCCAGGTCCTACCGTGGAGCAAGAGAATCGTCCCCACCGGACTCTCGGGTCGCTTCTCCCACAGGGCCAGCAGGTGGCCGTCGGCATCGACCGTGTGGCGGGCAAGCTGCGCGACCCCCTGAGACCCGGCACAGCCGACGCCGCCGGCAACCGCCAACAGCAGTACCAAGCTTGCCGCGGGCAACCCGCGGTGTCCTCTTAGCAGAGCGCGGAAGAACCCTGCTGAACGTTCCGAGTTCAACCTTCGCTCCCTCACTCTCGGCAGGCCGCACCGTCTCGCTGGCCAACGCAGTGTCCACGGCGGCCCCCATCATAGCAGGGGAAGAACAAGACCCAACGGAGAAGCATGCGGCGGCGACAGTGACGCTTTCGTCATTGTGGGTGGGCCCGACAACGTCTCACCTGAGCCCCAGCTGATTCGGGCAAGGCTGGCTAGCAAGGGAGAAAATGCTTAGTTGTTGCGGGGCGGCCTTACGACATTCCCGACAACAGCAAGCGCGCTGTCACCGCCACGAGCAATGCCCATACCAAGTTGACCAAGGTCCCGCGCTTGCAGGCGCTCACCTTTCGTCTTGTGCCAGGCTAGCCCGCATTTCTCAACGGGTCGTGAAGTCAGCGGGCGCAAGGACCGCGAGGACAAGGCGCGCGCCGGTTCGAGGGCGCAGGCGTACTCGTGCAGTACGTCGAGCCCTCGGGGCAAGCGCAACGCAGTCATCGCGCGCCATTGCGCTCGCGCAGCCGCGAGCCGTTGAGAAGTTCGGGCTAGTCAACCATGCGCGCGCCGGGAGAGGTGCGTACGGGGCTTGCGGAGAGGCTTTGCCCGGCACGGCGTCCCGGACGCCGCCTTGTTTCTTCGGGCTCAGTCGGGCTCGTACCAGTTCTTGTCCCAGGCGTGCTCCCTCAGTCGCTCCAACATCGGGGGCGACAGCGGCCGTCCGTCCGACACGGCCGCGTTGGACCGCACGTGTGCGGTTCGGCGCATACCGGGGATTACCGCGTTGACCTCCGAGCGCGAGAGGCAGAAGCGCAGGGCCAACTCGGGCAGCGTACCGGCTTCTTCGCCGAGGAGCTCCTCGAGCGCCCCCGCCCGGCGCGCCGCCTCCGCCTTACGCCCGCCGCCGAAATAGCGTTGGCGCCAGTCGCCGGCCGGGAAGACCGTGTCGGCGCTGATGGCTCCGGCCAGCGCGCCTTCGTCGAACGGCACGCGGGCGATCAATCCCAGGGGCTTCTTTGCAGCCAGCGCGAAAAGAGCGCGCTCCGGGGAACGATCATAGATGTTGTAGATGACCTGCGCTGTCTCGAAGAGGGGATCCTCCAAGCCCCGCAGCGCCGTCTCCGGGGCGTGGTCGTTGATGGAGATGCCCCAGTGCAGGACCTTGCCCTGTTCCTTCAGGCGAACCATCGCGGTGTAGGTTCCCTCCCACTCCGGATCGTCGAGCCAGGCATCGTGCCAGACATGCAGTTGCTCGATCTGCAGGACGTCGGCTTCGAGATGCCGCAGTGACTTCTCGACGCAGGCAACGATGTGTTTTGCCGGGAAGAACTCCCGCAGCGGTCTGCGGCCGTCCCCGGGCCATACGTTGTTGCGTGGCGGAACCTTGGTCGCCACCACAACCCGGTCGCGCTCCCGTTGCTCCCGCAGCACCCGGGCAATCATCCGTTCACTGTGGCCGCCACCGTAGGCAAGTGCCGTGTCGAAGAAGGTCACGCCTAGCCGCAGCGCCTCGGCGAGCGCCTCACGGCCCTCGGCATCCTCCACGCCGAGCCACATGGTGCCGCCCAGGCCCCAGGCCCCGAAGCCGACCTCGCCGATCTCGTAGCCGGTTGTCCCGAGACGTCGAGTTCTCATATCTCATTCCCTCAAGAAGGATACTTCAGGACCCGGCCCGACCACCTGTCTCGCGCCCTGCCACTGCGAGGTACCACGTGGTGGATAGCGAATCTTGCGAGAAAACGCGAGCGTCCTACCGGGTTGCACTGCCCACCCCGGAGGCGTAGTGCCCGACCTCGATCACCTTGAGGATCTGCCGGCTCTCGGTATCGATGACCACCACCGTGCCGCGCGGCTCTCCGTCATCGGGCTTCGCGCCGGATGCGGCGTTCGCCGAGAGCCGGGGTCGGGCGCCCTCTCCGTCGCGGGGCGCCGGCACGTACTCCCCCTTCAGGTTATGACTCGAGACGTAGAGCTTCTTTCCATCGGCAGAGACCGCTGCCCCATGCGGCTCGGCGATCCCCTCCCCGGCGATGACGGCTGCCACGCTCCAGTCGGCCGTATCGATCACGGTGACCGTGTTGGCCCCCTGGTTTCCCACGTAGACGAACCGGCCGTCGGGGGAGAAAACCGGGTGCCAGGGGGCCGTGTTCACCGGGATCGACTTCACCAGGGTGACGTGCGGCGCCTGCGAGAGGTCGAAGACGAGGAACTTCCCCGAGATCTGCCCCCCAGCCACCATCCAGTACCCATCCGGGGAAACGGCGAACTGCACGAGCACCTCGGCCGCGTCGGCGGCGAAAAGGTCGGAGGTGATGTCTTCCGTCAGGGGATCCAGCGCCACGATGCGGTTTTCGGCGAGGCTGGCCATGTAGGCATAGCGGCCGTCGCGCGCCACGGCGATGGCGTGCGGACGGGAGATGAACACGTCGGCGTCCTCGATCGTCATCGCCTCCCGGTCGATGACTCCGATGCGCTTCGGCGGCCGCACGGCCGCCATCGAGCGGCCCACGAAGAGCCGCTTGCTGGTCGGATCGA
Source organism: Acidobacteriota bacterium (assembly GCA_046757445.1). Lineage (GTDB taxonomy): Bacteria > Acidobacteriota > UBA890 > UBA890 > UBA890 > JBHHYG01. The sequence continues at coordinate 4,276 of JBHHYG010000127.1, read as the reverse complement.
GCGCCAGCAGGCCCGGCGCCTCGAACTCCACCTGGCCGACGAGCCGGTCGTGACGGTCGAACTTGAGCACGCGGCCGTCGGAGATCAGCGACACGTACCAGTAGGAGCCGTCGGGCTCGACCGCGATGTGGTGCGGACTGGCGTGGGCGCTGAAGCCCAGTGCCTCGAGGTCGACGGTACGGACGACCTCATCGGTCTCCATATCGATGACCGACACGGAGGCGTCGGCCTGGTTGCAGACATACAGGTAGGGGCTGGCCGCCAGCCCTCGGGACGTCCCGGGGATGGCCATGAAGGCCACCCCCAGGAGTACCCCCAGGCGTCTCATGGAGTCGGTCGGCGCTGCCGCGACCGGACGACGAACACGCCTTCCTTGCCGCTGGTGGTCACCACGATCTGGTTACTCCACGATCCGCCAAAGTGCACGATGTCACCGCCTTCGCCGACGGCTGGTCAAGATCGAGCGTGATGAACGCGCCGCCGTAAAGAACCGTATCCGCCAGTGAGCCGGTAGGGGCGCCGGCGCATGCTCCCGCGGCGGCGAGAATGCTGACCAGAACAACGCACAGCTTGCGGATCGGACCCCCCAGCGAAAGGCGATTCACCTCGTCAAGGCCTGAAGAACGATTTTATCGAAATACGGTAGCGCTTGCTTGGAGCTCACCTGGCGGCAACCCCGATCGACACCGGGTCGGCCTTTGCGCCCGGCACCCCGGAGTTGATGGTCCGGCGCTGAGACTCTAAAATAGTTGCAAAATGCATCTACCCTAGAGGGCATCATGCCATCCCTGACCATTCGCGACATTCCCGAGGAGGTCCTCGAGAGCCTGCGGGAACGTGCGCAACGGAATCACAGGAGTCTCAACGGCGAATTGCTCACCCTGTTGGAGACCTACGCCCTGGCGCCATCGGTCGAGCCCCGGGAGTTCGTCGAGGAGGTGCGGGAAATCCAGCAACGCTATGCTGTGCCGCGCGTCGACCACGCGGAGATCGACTCTCTGAAGCGCCGCGGGCGCGAACGATGATCGTCGTCGACACGAACATTCTCGCCTACCTTCTGTTGCCGGGCGGTCGATCGTCCGCGGCAGCGGCGCTGCTCGAGCGGGACCCCGAGTGGGCCGCCCCGGTGCTCTGGCGCAGCGAGCTCCGCCAGGTGCTGGCCACCTACTTGCAGCGCGGCGACCTGACTCTCGAGGCGGGCATCGAGCTGTGGTCGCGGGCCAATACGCTGCTCGGTGGCCGCCAGCACCTCGTGCCCACGAGCGTCGTTCTCAGGCTGGCACAGGATTCCGGCTGCTCCGCCTACGATTGTGAGTATGTGGCACTGGCGCAAGTCTTAGGAGTTCCGTTGGTAACCGAGGACCGGGCGCTGCTCGATGCTTTCGGCGACGTTGCGCAGCCGCTGTAACCGAGAGGACACCCCGTTCGCAAGATTCTCCGCCACCTCCAGTTGTCCCCCGCAGCGTCCCGCGCCGCTCTCCTGTCCCGGCTGGGGAACAGATCGTGGCCCGCACCCGCCGAAGAGCCTCCTTCCGGCTTGCGCTGAAGCGGCGAATGACCCCTTTGTGGGGTAAACAGTTGCCTGGAGGCATCAAATATATCATGATGTACTTGATGCGCACAACCCTCGACATCCCGCAAGACCTCCTGCGGAAGGCCAAGGCCGAGGCCGCTCTGCGCGGAATACCGCTCAAGGACTACGTCGCCGAGGCGATCCGCGCCGCTCTCCAACGGGACCCGGGCTCGGTCGCCGAATCAGGGCCGGATTACGGCGCCAACCGGCAAGTCCTGGCGGATGACTGTGTATTCCCTCTGATCCGCGGCGAGGGTGGTCCCGCTCTTCGCGACCTCACCCCCGAGCGCGTTCACCAGATCCTGGAGGAGGAAGAGGTTGAGCGTGCCCTCGACCGGACGCCGAGTCCTCGCTGACGTCAACGTCTGGTTGGCCACCCTGGTCGAGCAACACCCGCACCACACGCACGCGATCGAGTGGTGGCAGACGGAAGTCCTGCCCCAGCGCCGCACGGCCTGCTTCTGTCGCGTGACGCAGCTCGGTCTGCTGCGCTTGCTCACCAACGCCGCGATCATGGGCCCGTCGCGCAAGACCTGTGAGCAGGCATGGAGTCATTACGATCGCCTCCTTGAGCAGCCCGTCGTCGAGTACATCGACGAGCCATCGGGTCTCACCGACCGCCTGCGCGGCCACACACGGGGGCAAGACCCCTCGGCGAGCCTTTGGACGGATGCCTACCTGGCCTCCTTCGCGCAGACAGCGGACCTCGAGCTCGCGACCTTCGATCGCGGCTTCCGACGGTTCTCCGGCGTCCAGCTGAAGACGCTGGGTTAGCCCGAACTTTTCAATGGGTCGTGAAGTTGGATCCCAAGTCCCCGCGCCGCGTCCATCATCCTCCCGTCATACGTGGCGAGTTCCAACTTTCGAACGCGAGATCGCAGGAACTCGCAGGTCGCCAGGTGGAGGGCATCGAGCGTTCGCACCTCCGCGGGGAACGGCTCGACGGCGCGTGCCAATACGGTTGGGGTGAGCTCGACGAGCGCCAGCCGGTCGATCAACCCTCGAATCGAATCGCCGTGACTCGCAGCCAGGCCGCGAGCGTTGGCGTGCACCCAGATCTCGTATTCGATCAAGCGACTCGACACGAGCGACCGGAACCAGAGGCCATCGGCAGGTACCCGGTCTTCGGCGAACAGCCACGCCAACGCGACCGACGTGTCGAGGTAGATCACCGCTCGCCGCGATCGGCCACGAGCTCGTTCAGCAGCTCTTCGAGCGGTGCCACAGGACTCCGTGGCGGAGGTGGCCCTTGGGGGTCGATGACAGGCGGCGAGAGCCAGCCCCGCCGCACCCCTTCGGCAAGCATGGCATCGTCCAGCCGTTCGCCTCGCCCGCTGCGGGGGGGCACGAGCTCCGCCACGACGCGGTCCCGGTCGGTCACCAGGACTGTCTCGCCTGCAGCGGCAAGCCGTACGTACTCGCTCAGCTTGTTCTTGAGAATCTTGAGGCCTACGGCGCGCATGGCAGCAAAGTAGCCTCTGGAAGCTACCTTAGTCAAGGGGCTTTCCCCAAGGCCAATCAAGTAGGTGGCCACAGCCTTGTTGGATGGCCACGCATGAACAGAAGAGGTCTTGCTACGGCCAGCGCCATGCCCCGCTTCACCACCAGCTCGAGCACCCCGAGATTGTCGGCGCCGAGGGCCAGAAGCGAAGAGCTCTCCTTCCTCCTCCGAGTAGCCGTACATGTCGAGGTCGGTGGAGACGACGGTGCCGCCGTCCCGGTCGAACCCCAGATCGAGCGAGACAGGTACCGGCAGGGGCTGCTGGAAGACCATCAGCAACCTCGTGGCCCAGGTGGCCAGCAGCAATCCCAGCAGGCCGCCCAGGCCCGCCAGCAACAGGCTTTCGGTCAACAGCTGGCGGATGAGCCGGCCGCGGTTGGCACTGAGAGCGAGCCGCACGGCCACCTCTCGCCGGCGCCACGCCGACAACCAGGTAACGGCTGCCGCTGAACCGCACCGCTTTGCCGACGATGCCGGCGTCGGCGCCGAAGCGAGTGCGCCAGCACCGCCGCGGGAAGAGCTCCCATGGTGGGGGCGGCCAACGACGAGCTCGTCCGATATGAAGTCCGCGCTTCAGGTGTCAATGAACGCGAACCTTCACGACCTTAGTGATCGCATACTTTTACGACCCTGCCGGTTGATGGGTATGTGTTGACACACTTGGTATGGGACACCTCCAGGGGCTCGTGAGCCCCGGAGGGGCGACGCGAGCCCCTGGAGGCGCTTACCTCATCAGCTCCTCCAGGTCTCTGAGCCAATACGATCGGCCCTTGATGGTCAGGATCTCGGCGTGATGGGTCAGCCGGTCGAGCAGGGCGGTGGTGAGCTTTTCGTCGCCGAACACCTGCACCCACTCGCCGAAGGCGAGGTTGGTGGTAATCAGCGTCGAGCGGCGCTCGTAGCGGTCGGCCAGTAGGTTGAACAGCAGCTCGCCGCCGGCGCTGTCGAAGGGCACGAAGCACAGTTCGTCGAGTTATGTGGAGTTGTCGCCCAAGGTCCAGGCAGGAGACTGAGGCACGCTTCGGCGCGTGTAAGGAGAGCAACAGCACCAGGAGCTTTTCCGTTGACACCCTAAAGCGCTCACCTTTGAGATGAAAGAGAGAAGAGAAGATCCAAATGGGGACCATGAGGTGAACACCCGTGATGTCCCTATTTGCGCACCGACGGACAAGAGACTGTCCACCGAAACGGGGTAACTCCAC
>JBHHYG010000126.1:0-9332 GCA_046757445.1 Acidobacteriota bacterium | reverse complement strand
ACGGTAAAGGTGACCTGGCCGCTGGCATCGGAGCTGTTTTCGGCGTCATCGGCGTGGTTGCCAGGACGATCATGTGGATGGCCCGCAACATCGTTCCCGCCACCTTCAGCTACGAGATCCGGCAGGGGTTGGCCAACCTCTACCGGCCGCGCAACCAGACGGCGGTGTTGCTGCTGTCGCTGGGCCTGGGAACCTTTCTGATCCTGACCCTGTTCCTCATCCACACCGCACTGCTCGACAAGGTCGACGCCCTGGTCGATGAGAATCAGGTCAACACCGTCGTCTGGGATATCCAGCCCGACCAGATCGACGGGGTGAGAGAACTGTTCCACACCCTCGAGTTACCTGTCGAGAGAGACCTCCCAGTGGTGCCGATGCGAATATCAGCGGTCAAGGGTAAGACGGCGGCGGAGCTGCTCGCCGAGCCCGGCCGCCGCTGGGCGGTGCGCTGGGACTACTCCTCCACCTACCGGGATCAGCTGGCTGACTCGGAGAAGGTCATCGCCGGTGAGTTCGTCGGCCGCGTCAGGCCCGGCGCCGACAGCGTGCCGGTGTCGCTCGACCAGCAGGTGGCGGCCGACCTCGGGCTGGCCGTAGGCGACGAGCTGGTCTTCGACGTCCAGGGCGTACCGGTGCCGGTAACCGTCGGCAGCCTGCGGCGGGTCGATTGGCAACGACGGCCGCCGAACTTCCTGGTGGTCTTTCCCCTAGGAGTGCTCGAGGAAGCGCCACAGTTTCACGTCGTCGTCTCCAGGGTCGAATCGCGGCAGGCCTCCGCCGACCTGCAACGGCAGCTGGTACGGCGCTTCCCCAACGTCTCTGTGGTCGACCTCGACCTGGTTTTGCAGACCGTCGACTCGGTGCTCGACGAGGTCTCCTTCGTCGTCCAGTTCATGGCCCTGTTCAGCATCGCCACCGGCCTGCTGGTGCTCGTCGCCGCCATTCTCAGCAGCCGCTTCCAGCGCATCCGCGAGGGGGTGCTGCTGCGCACCCTCGGCGCTTCGCGGGCGCAGATCAACAAGATCATGGCGGTGGAATACCTGCTCTTGGGAGGGCTGGCGGCGCTCACCGGCACCATCCTGTCGGTGGCCGCCGCCTGGCTGCTGGCCCGCCACGTCTTCGAGATCGCCTTGACGCTGCGACCCCTGCCGCTGCTGGCCGCAGCGCTGGCGGTGAGCGGTCTCACCGTGTTGATCGGCCATGCTCAACAGCCGCGGCATCTGCCGCCGCCCGCCGCTCGAGGTGCTGCGCGCCGATACCGACTAGCCCGGAGGACCTTGACCTCTCACCACGACCAAGGCGGTGGTCAACGCCTCACACGGTGATGACGACCTTCCCTTGGGCGTGTCCTTCCTCCAGATACCGGATAGCCTCAGGCACCTCGATCAAGCTGTAGCTTCTGTCAATGACCGGTGTGACCTTTCCGGCTTCAATGAGGTCCTTCAGGACAACGAGGTCCTCCTTGACTGGCTTCGTGATGAACGGGACCATCCTCTGGTTCACGAACAGTGACAACACCAGCGCCTTGATGAAGCGATCCAGACCAGTGAGCCAACGGCCGCTCGGTGCTCCCACCAAGACGTACGTCCCCCGGGGACCTAGCGCACGCCTGCAATCTGACAACGAACGGGTCCCCGCCATATCGACTATCAGATCGTAAGGCTGCTCAGTTTGAGTGAAATCCCTTTCGGAGTAATCAATGACGTGGTCCGCGCCAATCGATCGGACCATGTCCACGTTCCTCGTGCTGCACACACCGGTCACGTCCGCTCCGAGCGATTTGGCAATCTGTACGGCGAAGGTACCCACGCCTCCCGACGCACCAACGATCAAGACCTTCTGCCCTGGCTGTACCCGTCCTCGATCGCGAAGGCCCTGGAGGGCGGTAAGTGCCGCAACGGGTAGGGCCGCAGCTTGCTCAAAAGTGAGCCTGGCCGGTTTCGGCAAGAGTAAGTCTTCTCCACCGCGCACGTATTCGGCGAAGGTACCCTTGCACAAGCCGAATACTTCATCATCTGGTTGAAACTGCGTGACGTTCTTGCCAACCGCCTCAACATGCCCTGCCACATCAACTCCCAGAATGCTGTTCTTCGGTCTGAGCAGGCCGTTCCACATGCGCAAGAAATACGGCAGGCCTCTCATGTTGTGCCAGTCGAGTGGATTGGCGGCAGCGGCGTGGACCCGTACCAGCACGTCATTGTCTTCGACAACCGGCTTGTCGATGTGCTCGAGTTCTAGGACATCAGGTGAGCCGTACTCGTATTGGACGATGGCCCTCATTCAGTTCTCCTGATTCGCTAGTCGCTCTCGAGGAGCCAGTGGCCGCCTTTACCACGGTGCCGTGCCTCGTCCGGAATGAGGTATGGGCTCCGAGCTGGGAGGATCAAGGCAATACCCGTCGTTTGGAACGACGTTCTGGGGCCTGGCTAACGCCTTGACGATCGGCGGCAGGCATAGCCGGTTCGCTGTCAGGCCGCTTGTTTCTCCCATTACAGCGCTCACCTCCCAGAACCACGCAGAGCGGGCAGGAGCAGCAGAACCATCTGGATGACGCTCAGAAGCGTTCCGAACGGCAAATACCATAGACCAAGAACCGCACAGATAAGCATCCCCGACCAAGCCCACGGCAACCGCAAGGCAAAGCAGATCATGACCACAATCCACGCCAGCCCAAGTACGAGGTGAATGGACTTCATCAGGTTCGAGCGCGGCCCGATCCCGACCGCCGACACGACCTTGGCCCACGGCCCAAGCTGACCTGCGTACTGCCCCGACTCGGGAGTCAGGTAATCGCCGACGACAAGCGCACGACCACCGTCGAAGGCCAGCCAGCCACCCTCGATCAGAGCCAAGACGAGAACCACCCAGCCGAGCCAATGCATCCTTTGGTGCTCCTCTCGCATGAACGCTCCTGTCCGCCCAACGGCGTGCCACTCAGCCGCGCGCGGCGCTCCCTGTTGTTCTGAAGTAGCTTGTTGCGCTCAAGCCGCTCGGCGGCTGCAGCGGCTTGATACTAATCAAGGTCCCGCAGCCGCTCTCCTTGCTCCCCGCCCGCCGGCTTGGAAGGACCGCTCGTGATGGAGAATCACGCGCCATAAATCCATGCGTTCGAGCTTACGTTGTTGTTGCCATGATAGCCGCCAGTGATCAAAACACGTCCATTCGGTAAACGGGTTGCAGTTGCAAACAAGCGAGGTGTTCCCATATCACCCGCCGCGTAGCAGAAAGTATTTGTCAGAGGGTCGAAGACTTCCGCTCGCTTCGCACCGCCTGCAATCAAAACCTTTCCATCATCCAACAATACCGCCGTGCCTTGAAGTTTATAACGTGCCGAGTTCATGTTTCCGGCTGCCGTAAAAACACCCGTCGCCGGATTGTAAATCTCTACGCTCGTATATGCGGGACGACCATCGCGTTCATCAGCACCGCCAACGATAAGCACCCTTCCGTCTGCGAGCGATACGGCTTCGTGTTTGTGACGTATTCGCGTCATGTTTCCGGTAGGTGCAAACGTGCCGGTAGCGGGGTCATAGACTTCAGCAGACGAATAGATCGTGATCACGGCGCGCCTACCCTTGTGACCGCCAGCGATAAGTACTTTGCCGTTAGCGAGTAAGGTAGCGGTGTGAGACTCACGCGCTGAAGTCATACCGCCTGTCGCTGTGAAAGTATTGGTAGCAGGGTCGTACAATTCGGCATCGGCAAGAAACGTCCATCCGACACCAACTCCGCCGGCAAGCAGAACTTTGCCGTTGTCAAGAAGCACCGCAACGTGGCCGCTGCGAGCCGTGACCAACCGGCCCGTCGGTGTAAACGTTCGCGTTGCTGGATCATACAATTCAGCACTCGCAAGATAACTTCCGTTGTAGCCACCTGCAATCAAAACCTTGCCATCGGGAAGCAGTGTTGCGGTATGACCTGCGCGAGTCACACTCATAGTGCCTGCGGCAGCAAAAGTGTTGGTTGTCGGGTAAAAAGCTTCTGCGCTCGCCAGTCCATTTCCGCCGCCTGAAAAACCGCCTGCGACCAAGACTTTGCCGTCGGGTAATAGCGTTGCCGTGTGGGCAGCTCGCCTTACGCTCATACCCTGAACCGAATTAACGCTTCCTGCTTTACGGATACTGCCTTCTTGCTCGCCGTTTGTGACAACATTCGCTCTCAAACTCACGGAAGCAACAAAACCCACCAGAAGTAAAGCGAACAACAATATTTTACTTTTCGTGTTTATCATGGGGCCTTCCTTTAGGACTTTTAGTCAAAGACTGATACTCATGCTAACGGATTTGCCACCAGTCGAGGACCTTGATTCTCGTACCTCGCTGGGTACAAACGACTGCTGACCCAAACCCCGAAAACGGTACCAAGTTGATGTTTAGGAAAACGGTGTACTGTAAGCCTCCCGAGAGGAGGGCCGATGAAGCGGAAACGGTACACGGACGAGCAGATCGCCTACGCGCTGCGGCAGGCGGAGGCGGGCACTCCGATTAAAGAGGTTTGTCGCAAGCTCGGGGTGTCGGAGCAGACGTTTTACACCTGGCGGCGGAAGTTCGCGGGAATGGGTGTTGCCGAGCTCAGGGAGCTTCGGCAGCTGCGGCATGAGAACGCCAAGCTGAAGCGGCTTGTGGCAGACCTGAGCTTGGACAAGCACATGCTCCAGGAGGTGCTGTCAAAAAAGGTCTGAAGCCGGCTCGCAAGCGCGAGCTGGCGCGGTATCTGCAGGATGGGTTCCGGATCAGCGAGCGGCGAGCGTGCCGGCTGTTGGAGTTCTCCCGGGCCAGCCATCGATATCAGAGCACGAGGACAGACGATCTTGTGCTGCGGCGTCGCATTCGGGAGCTCGCCGCGGCACGTCCGCGGTTCGGGTATCGACGGTTGTGCGTGCTGCTACGCCGCGAGGGATGGCTGGTCAACCAGAAACGCGTGTATCGGATCTATCGGGAGGAGGGGCTGGAGGTACGGACGAAGAAGCGACGGCGCAAGCGGGCGAGCCACATACGGCTTCTGCTGCCGCCCGCACAGCGGCCGAACGAGCGATGGAGTATGGACTTCGTGACCGATCGGCTCGAGAGCGGCCGCCAGTTTCGGGTGTTGACGGTGGTCGATCACTTTAGCACCGATTTTCGCGCCCGGCTAACCGTCATATCGATATAACATTTCCCTGGGGTCAAGCTCATCGGAAGCGCAGGGCGAGCTTGGCGCCAGCGAGGCCGGGCAGGGTATCCGGGAGGTGCTGCCACCCCACTGTGCGGAGGATCGGATTGTGGGCTCGGCGCGGGTAGGTGACTGTGACCGTGCCGGCCCGAACGTGCAGTCTCCCTTTGGCTCGCACAAAGTGGCGGTAGAGCTTCGGCGCGTCGCAGCGTTCGAAGCCGCGCAGCTTCTGAGCCAGCATGCTGTAGAGGGTATCGGCGATCATGGTCATCGCCACATCAAAGTGGACCTTCGTCAGGATGGGCGAGGCAAGGGCGTTGAGGTGGAAGAACTTGACGGCCTCGGCGATACCGTTCTCCAGCCGCCACCTGCGGGCGTAGTTGCCAACGACAAGCTCGACGGGGGCATCGAAGTCGTTGGTGATGAGCAGAGCCGGCTTCTCCCGGCCATTGCCCCGGACAGCGACTTGGCGCAACACCCCATCGTAGTCACGCAGTGCAATGGTGGACTCGTGGATCTGCGGGTTCGGGTACTTGCGCTTGGCATGCGGGACCCGGATGCGCTTCCAGTCACCGAGTCCCTCCAGTCGTTCCAGGATCTTGGGGCCACGGCGCCGTAGGGTGATGAACAGGACCCCATGGGCATTGAGTTCAGAAAGCTTGGCGTATGTGGTGAACTTCGAGTCGAACACCAGTGTGGGCTTCACTCCCCGTCGCACCCGCTTCCAGAACGACAGGAAGGCGAGGGCCTGATCATCGCTCTCATCACGCCGGATGTCGGTGGCCGTGTAGTGGAATCGGCCGCCGTCGGCTTGGGGTTGCCCTACGAGCGACTGCTCAACATGCCTTTCCGGGTGGTCGGTGGCGGCGCACCCGAGGGTTGGCAGATCACCAACCTGAGTTACGTGACGCCGGGCTACTTCGAGGCGCTACGTGTTCCCCTGCGACGGGGGCGCGCCTTCGACGCTGGCGATCGGAGCGACTCCGGAGGCGTGATCGTGGTCAACGAGGCCTTCGTGCGCACCTATTTCGACGATGGCGGGACCATCGGCCACTACATGGAGATCGCCGGCCGGGAGCGCCAGCTCGTCGGTGTCGTCGGCGACGTCCAGCAGCGCCCGGGCTGGGGTAACTTCGGCCCGTTGGCTCCCATGCCGCTGGCCTACATCCCCGTTTCCCAGACGGAGGGAGGTTTCTTGGCGCTCGTGCACCAATGGTTCTCGCCGGCCTGGGTGGTGCGCTCCGCGGCTCCGGTCGAGGGCCTCGTCAACGGCATCCACCGGGCCGTCGAGTCGGTCGATCCACTGCTGCCGTTGGCCGAGGTGCGCAACATGGCCGAGGTGCGGGCGGCATCGCTGGCGCCGCAACGCTTTCTCGCCACCCTGGTGGCGGTCTTCGCCGGCGCCGCGCTGCTGCTGGCGGCGATCGGTATCCACGGCCTCATCGCCACCTCGGTCACCGAGCGCACCCGGGAGCTGGGGATCCGCATGGCGCTGGGTGCGACCCGGCCGCAGGCGATGAAAGTCGTGGCGCTGCCGGGAGTGGTGCTGACGGCCGTCGGGGTCGGCCTCGGCGGATTGCTGGCGATCGCTGTGGCACGGTTGCTGAGCGCCTTCCTGTGGGGCGTCAACGCCCACGATCCGGCGACCTTCGTAGGTGTGGCCGGAACCCTCCTGTTGGTGGCCGCCGTCGCCAGCGTCGTCCCCGCCCTCCGTCTCAACCGCCTGGACCCCGCCCAAACGTTGCGCCAGGAGTGAGCCTTCCGGGCCTGTCCTGCTCATGGGAGGAAAGTCCTGTTCGGTGATCTCGAATTACGCGAGTGTCTCGCCGGAGGTTGGGACAGGTCTTCAGGCGGACTTTGAGTTGCGCATTGCACGACGCACCATCGGGGCAGAGATCGAACAACGCGTGCGAGCGCACGTCACCTAGCCCGCTTCAGCTCGTAACCGTTTCGCCTGATCGAGCAGTTCCTCGCGGCCGGGGACCGCTGCGAACTCCGCTACCCAACGCTCGATGTACTGCCAATCGACCTCGCGCCCCTTCCGTCGCACGACGGAAACCGCATCTTCCCAATCCTGGGCGCGGCCAGCGAACAGCTTGTGGATGATCAGATCCTCGGCCGTCGCAAAGGGAACGAGAACTCCCTCGAGCTCTTGATGCTCGGCGCGGGCAATCGCCTCGCGTTCGTACGACGTTGTCGAGAAGATGAAATCCACGCGGATTCCGGACTCTTCTCGCGCGGGAAGCACGAACGTCTCGCGCACGAAACTCTCGACATCCTCGGGCAACGGCACCAGACCGAGGCTCGCACAAACGTCGAGAACGCTGGGTAGGTGAGTGGGATCGAGCCCGAGCGTGATGTCGATATCTTCCGTCAGCCGGGGACGACCGTGCAGGAGTACAGCCTGTCCGCCGATCAGCATGAAAGGCAGGTCACGCTGCCGAAGCGCTGCCGCAATCGCTGCGATGAACGAGGAAAAGTCAGGCGTCGGGGGGGAGTCCATTCACGGCCCGGGCAACGGCTAAATCGGGAGCGAGATCCTCGAGCCAGTCGTCGCCGGCCTCCGGATTCAACTGGCGAGCCTCGGCCCACAGGGAAGCGAACCGCTGCAGCGCTTGCTGGTATGACAGCCCGCGGAACACCTCGCTCTGATAGCGCCTGTCCAGCTCATCCAGTTGCGGCGCCGATCGAATCACAACGGCCTCTCCTATTCTTGTCTACACCAATCTCCTACTTGCGCTGGCTTGCAGCCATGGCGACGTTGCTATCTTACAACGTCGTCATATGTTTTCCCCGAAAGTGTCCCACAGAGATCCCTACCGCTGCAGCGCCTGGTGGTATGACAGCCGGCGAAACGCTTCGCTCCGGTAGCGCCTGTCGCTTTTGCGGTGTTTGAGCAGATAAGTTTCATTCGGTCAGACTTCAATTTGATAATCATCGGATCGCTTTCCTCGGCTTGCTGATCCTTACGTGTCGTTCTTAAACATAGTGCCCCGGTTCGCTCCGTATGTCGCTCGAGTTGACAACACCACTGGAAGAATTCAGGTGCCGCGGCCCTACCTCTGTTGGCCCAGGTGTCTCGCGTCCAGGTTGGTGTGCTGGGCGATGCGGTCGAAATGGGCATCGAGATGGTAGAGGATCGCGCCGGAATGGATGGCGCAAGCGGCGATGATCAGGTCGGTGGCCGGGATCGTGATCCCCTTCGAGCGCATCCCGAATCCGATCTCTGCAGCCAGGTCGAAGTCACGACGACCGAGCTCCAACCAGTGGAAGGCCTGGAAGTCGGCGCCCAGACTCGCATGGTCCGCTTCTCGCGCAGCGAAGGCCATCAACTCGACCTGAATGATGCCGTTGACCACTACCAGGTCAGAGCGGATGGCATCGGAAACTGCGGCGCGCGCCACGGGTTCGCCTGATGGCCGGTAGTACTCGATAAACGCCGAGCTATCGACGACGATCACCGATCGGCCCGCAACTTCTGAAGCGTCTTCTGATCCAGCTTTAGTTCGACGCGGCCTTCGTGGGCCAGAGCGTCGACAAGCTGGTTTCTCCGTAGCACCTCGCGGAGCGCCAAGCGGATCGTCTGGGCCTTTGTCCGAGTTCCCAGGGCTTCTTTGACCTTGGCCACCAATCTGTCGTCAACCGTGATCGTCATGCGTCCCACAGCGCACCTCCTTGATACACCAATACTTTACATCATATCATGGTGTAACTATTAGCACCAGATCGATCATCGCCTCCTGCGGCTCGCTTGGTGGACACGCCCTCTCCGCGTCCCCTGATCCGCCAGGTGCAACCGATCCCCCTCCAACAGATGAGGCATTACTGCGCTGGGCAGGGAAGGTTGTTCCAATCTTGCTTTCCACGACCGATCTTGTCCTCTGGAGTGAACCCCGGTCGAATACCTGCTTCTGGGAGGGCTGGCGGCGCTCACCGGCACCATCCTGTCGGTGGCCGCCGCCTGGCTGCTGGCCCGCCACGTCTTCGAGATCGCCTTGACGCTGCGACCCCTGCCGCTGCTGGCCGCAGCGCTGGCGGTGAGCGGTCTCACCGTGTTGATCGGCCATGCTCAACAGCCGCGGCATCTGCCGCCGCCCGCCGCTCGAGGTGCTGCGCGCCGACACCGGCTAGAAATCATGAAGGGGCTGGTCCCGGTTTAACGTGGGTTATCGGACCCAGGT
>JBHHYG010000125.1:0-9458 GCA_046757445.1 Acidobacteriota bacterium | reverse complement strand
TGTAGGTCGGTGCGGAAGGTCTCGAGGGTGACCTCGCGCGGCGGGCCCCAGATCGAGTCCCGCACGCCGGTCACCAGCCGGACGTGCTTGCGGGAGGGGTTTTCGTCGGTGATCTGCCAGCGGATATAGCGATTGGCATCGCCGTTGACCGGGTCGACCGAGTAGCCGGCGGCCGAGCTGGTCAGCGAGCCCCCCCCCGCCAGCTGCGGGTCGGCGAAGGGCAGGGCCCGAAGAATCTCCATGCGCTCGGCACCGAGGGCGGTGAGCTCGGTCGATTCTTGGGCCACCGCCGAGGTTTGCACCGCCATCAACATCAGCGGCGCCACCGCCAGCGCCACCATGCCCACCAGCCCGGTGGCTACCAGGACCTCGACCAGTGTGAAGCCAGCCGCACGTCGAGGGCCCGACGGCGAGCCAGCGGCCGTCGACACCAGGTCGGCCAAAGGCCGGCCGGGTCGCCTTGGCCAACGGCGACACCGCGCTGCCACCGAGCCTCCCTCGTGCATGGGCTTATCCCCCTCGTCAGTCTGTCCTGAGAATTACCACGGCCGGACCTTTGCTGGAAGAGGAAGGGGAAAGATTCTGCAGCGTCATGCGGGAGCTCCGGCGAGCCCGCATTCCTCAACGGCGGTCATCGCGAGGGGGCGGATGAGCTTGTGGCTGCAAGGCGCACGCAGGCAGCCAAGTGGCCCCGCGGCTGGCGGGCGATCTTTGTGGGCGCCTCTTGCTGAATCGGAGCGCAGCTTGGCGCCTCCGCAGCGCCTATTGCCGGTCCCAGCCGATCACCCGGATGGTGTAGACGTTGGGAGTGCCGGGCGGCAAGTTGGCGGGGGTGAGGAAAGCGGTGTCGAAGCCGAAGTCACGGATCGGAGCCCTGTAAACGGGAGTGCCATAGATCCAGGTGCCGGTGGCGTAAACCGAGTTCCACAGGTCGATGATGCTGCCCCGGTAGGTGAAGGCCCTGCCGCTCCAGCTTTCCAGGAAGCGCATGACGTTCTCCACCCCGCCGTTGTAGCTGGTGCCGGGGACGGTGTCGGTATTGCCGAGCATGACCGCGGCATTGACCGTGGTCGGCAAGGCGATGCGGGCGCCGAGCGGCATCTGGCTGTAGGTGAGGTCGTCGTCGAAGTTGCCGTCGCCGTCGGTATCTCCCCAGTTGTTGCTGAGGATGGTGACGGCATCGGCGAGCACCGAAGCGCCCTGCTTGTTGACAGTGTTGTAGTCACCGGTGATGTAGAGCGGGTTCTCGCTGACCACCGACAGGGGGGCAGCGAGGGTCGTGCCGTTGGTCAGCTTGATACCGAACTCGGTGGTGCCGGTGCCCGACCAGGGCGTCGGGTAGCCGGCCCAAGGGGGTGGCCCCACCCCCGACGCGCCGCCTTGCCAGCTGGGCATGCCGTTGCCGGGCTGGAAGGCGCCGACGTAGAGCTGGCCGTTGGCCGGAAAGCCGGGAAGGCGGTTGAGCTTGTCCATGTCGACCTCGGTAGTCAGCATGTTCTTCTGCTCGCGCTGGTCGAAGATCACCGTCTGGCGAACGGCGCTGGTGCTGGTCAGCGGGTCGATCAGCGACACCGGGCTGCCGAGCTTGTCGAAGCCCTGCCCGTTGACGATGCGCAGGTCGGCGTCGTACCAGATCTTGGCGTCTTGCTGCGCCTGCGTATCGGTGGGCCTGCCCGCCTCGATGATGGTGCGCGGGTTGGTGGGGTCCTCGATGGTCAGGTTGAGACGGGTGATGTCGTGGACCTGGGAGCGGACGTTGCCGTCCCAGCGGTTGAGGGCCTCGGTCTGCCAGTTGGGATCGTCGGAATCGAGCCCCGCCATGGCCTGGAAGACGCCCATGGAGTCGCGGATCTGCACCGTGCCCGGCATGCTGCCGCCGTCGTTCTTTCGCTTGTTGTAGATGTCACCGGCCGAGGTCATCGCCGAATCGACGGTCAGCACGGCGTTGCTCCCGATGTAGATGTTGGCGTTGCTGTGCACCCGGCCGTTCAGGGTCATGTTGGGGCCAGGCAGGATCTCCATGTCCTCCTCGTAGAAGATGGCGAACTGGAAGATGGGGATGATGTCGAAGTCGGAGGTCATGGCGATGGTCGTGGTACCGACGGGGACCTCGTTGGTCTCGGCGGTGGCGGTGACCTTGAAGGGCTGGGTGGAGGCGACCAAGCCCTGGTAGAAGCCGGTGGCCAGCGGCTGGGTCACTTCGGGACCATCGGCGACGATCTGGAACAGTGTGAAGTTGGTGCTGAACAGGGTCGGCGGCAGGATGGCGGCCATCTCCGAGCTGGTCGGGAAGCGGCCCTTGCTACGGCCCAGCTCGAGCAGCTCGTTGAGGCCGTACTCGGCGCCGCCGTCGGCGGCGTAGAAGGCCCGGTTGGATCCGCGGTAGTTTCCGGTGATCTCCAGCTCGGTGGAGGCGACACGGGCAACCACCATGCCGACCAGCGCCACGATCATCAGCGCCATCATGGTGATCAGCAACGTCGTGCCGCTCTCGTTGCGCACGCCCTGCCGGCGGCTCCGACCGCCAACGGGAAGCCACTGCGTGAAGGTCGTCATGGTTCCACTCCTCTTCGGCATTTTCCTATGAGAGCACCACGGCCCGCGGGGTGACCCGTGTGGTCAGCGTTGCGGTGCGACGTTGGGTGGTGTTGAGCCTGACGTTTTCAGTTTCGATCACCAGGTTGATCTCGACGGTGCGAATGCGCAGCTGGTCGGCGAGCGTGGTCGGGTTGAAGGCCACCGGTGGAGCACTGTCGTCGTAGTAGGTGATGGTCAGCCCCTGGACGTTCTCGGCCATCGGCTGCGCCGCTGCCGTCCCCTGCTGGCGCATCAGCCTGGTCTTGCCGCCGGAGGTCTGGGTTCGGTAGGTGACGGTCTCGATGCGTGCCACGGCCGTTCCATCGACCACCGTGTAGGCCTTCGAGGCCCCCGTCTGCCCCAGCTGGTTGGTGTTGGAATTGACACTGATCACGCTGACGAGGTCCATGGCGCCGCCGGCATCATAAAGGCCGATGGTCATGCCGACCTGAAAGCCGCTCACATCGTCGAGCTGCAGGACGTCACTGGGCCCGCTCATGTCAGCGGTCAGGAGCGCCGTGAGGCCCCCCTGGTTACTGCGGATGTCGATGCCGCCGTCGACGCGCGGCACGATCAGCGGCAACGGTGGCAACAGCCAGGCCAGTCCCACCCCGGCGAGCTGCACGTCGCGGGTCATCTTGTCCAAGGACAGGCGTGCCGACTGCTGGGCGTCGATCAGCTCCTGGGTGTCACGGTGAACCCGCTCCAGGCCGTCGAGCATGACCAGCACCCCGCCGACGACCAGCACGGAAGTCAGACTGGCCACCATGAGCTCCACCAAGCTGAAGCCGGCCTCGCCGGCACGAGCCCCGCTCGACTGATTCTTCAGCAGGTTCATCATCGTCGTCATCTATTCACCTTTGCACCGGCATGCTTATTGAAGGTCGGTGCGGTAGGTCTCAAGGGTGGTCTCCCGCGGTGGCCCCCAGACCGATTGTCTCACCCCTACCACCAGCTCGATATGCTTGCGGGACGGATTCTCGTCGGTGACCTGCCAGCGAATGTAGCGATTGGCATCGCCATTGACTGGGTCGACCGAGTAACCGGCCGCCGAGCTGGTTATCGAGCCACCGGCTGCAAGTTGCGCGTCGGCGAACGGTAAGGCTCGAAGAATCTCCATGCGCTCGGCGCCGACAGCGGTGAGCTCGGTTGCTTCCTGAGCGACGGCGGAGGTCTGCACCGCCATCAACATCAACGGCGCGATGGCCAGGGCGACCATGCCCACCAGGCCGGTGGCGACCAGCACCTCGATGAGCGTGAAGCCCTCCGTGCGCGGGCGATTGGCGGGCGTGCGTTCAATGCTCATTTGTGATTACTCTTAGATATGTACACTGACAGAAACATAAGTAACAGATCATATAGGATAGCACAAGATATAAATACGGACTTTTTCTGACCATAACATTTTAGACAACAGTATTGCCTTTTTTAGCGTAGACTCTGACCCTGTTGGATCCCGATCATCCGCTACAGGGGACCTGAGCTGCTTCCCCGATCATGTCTCCCGAGTCCGGTGGTCTCCTTTACGGTAGCGGCATCGACGGGTATTTTCTCCACCTTCCCTCCCGTCGGGGAGGGGAAAGGGCCAGTGGCAGAGCCTCGTGGCGGCATCTGCTGTTGACCATCGGCAACGGTGATCGGCTTGGCTTGCTGCAGCGAACGGGCTATGGTGTGACACCGATCAGGAGGGCCATCATCAGCGCCGTAGAGCCAGCGGGGGGCAGACCGTCGCAGGATCCGTGGGCAAAGCTGTTTCTAGGGTTGATGCTGCTCTGGGCGGCTACCGTTCCGCTGTTCATCGCCGTGGCCGAATCGGCCATGTGGCTGGCGGCGCTGGTCTGGGCGATCGCCTGGGTACGCCATGAAGTACTCCCGGGTGGAGCGGCCAACGACCCGCCTGTCCACGGTCCGGCTGGCGACGTTTTCGGCCTCATCGGGGCCCCTGTCATTGGCTACTGTGCTGCCTCCCTGCTCTCTGCGACGATGTCCCGGGACCCCATCGACAGCCTCTGGGAGGTTCGCGAAGTCTTCCTCTTTGTCGCCCCCATGGTCACCTATGCGGCCTTTCGAGAGCCACGAGCCCGCCGTTGGGCGATTCGCGCCTTTACCGCCGGCATCTTCATCACCCTGGCATGGGGCCTCGTACAGACCGCCCGGGCCGCGCAGAGCGGTACGTTCCCGGGAACCTATCGCCCCGATGGCCCTTTCAGTCACTACATGACCTACGCCGGAATGCTGATGCTGGCGGTGCCGTTGCTGCTGGCGGTGCGCAATGGTGTCACCACCTTGTTGGTGCATCTGCTCGCGGCGGTGGCGCTGGCCATGGTGGGGTTGACCATGACCCGAAGTGCCTGGCTGGGATGTGTGGTGACGCTGATCGCCTACGTCGGCTGCGGGCTGGTGCCCGCCCGCGTGAAGGCGGACCGGCGACCAGCGAGAAACTGGGCGGCGTACGGGGTGACACTGGCCGTGGGCGGCATCGTCATCTCCCTGCTGCTGCTATCGCTGGCAGGACAGCAGGCGTTGGTGGCGCGCGGCTCCAGCATCTTCTCGATGCAGAACCCCACCAACGTCGACCGGATGGCGATGGCGGTCACCGGCCTGCGGATCATCGCTGCTTATCCTGTCCTGGGTATCGGCCCCGGTTTGATGGGCAAGGTCTATCCGGCATGGCGGGTCCCCTGGGCGGTCAAGGAGCATAACTCGCACCTGCATAATAACCTCTTGCAGATTGCCGCAGAGCGAGGGTTGCTGGGGCTGGCATTGTGGCTGTGGATGATGGCCGCCTTTGTCATCGGTGGCTGGAGAGTATTGCGTCACCGGGGACCCCACGGCGAGGGAGGGCCAGAGGCACGGGCGGCTCTGGCAGCAGCGGCCGGCTTTCTGATCATGGGGTTGTTCGAGTACAACTTCAGCGACTCGGAAGTGCTGATGGCCCTGCTGTTCATCCTGACCCTACCGTTTGCTGCCAGCGCCCAAACGGAACACCAAGGGCGATAAGCCCGCACTTCTCAACGGCTCGCGGCTGCGCGGGCGCCAGGGCCGCGATGACTGCGTTGCGCTTGCCCCGAGGGCTCGACGTACTGCACGAGTACGCCTGCGCCCCCGAACCGGCGCGCGCCTTGTCCTCACGGCCCTTGCACCCGCTCGCTTCACGACCCATTGAGAAATGCGGGCTATCTAGCCGGCAAGGCCGAGGTCGCTGGCAATACCCTGGAGGGCCGAAAGTACGTGGCCGACGTGGTCGACGAGGGCGATGCCGATCCCTTCCGCCCCCGCTCGCAGGTGATCCCGGTCGATGGCGCGACAGAAGGCCTTGTCCTTGAACTTCTTGGTGACCGATTTGACGGGCACGTCGGCAAGGTTCTTGCAGGGTCGGATCAAGGCGACGGCAACGATAAAGCCGGTGAGCTCATCGACAGCGTAGAGCGTCTTGGCCATCTGGCTCTGACGGGGTACGCCGGTGTGGTCGGCATGGCCCAGGATGGCCTCGATGATCTCCTCGGGATAGTTGTTGGCGCGGAGAATCTCGGCTCCGGCGAAAGGGTGCTCGTCGAGCGAAGGGTGTTCCTCGTAGTCGAAATCATGAAGCAGGCCGGTGATTCCCCAACATGCTTCGTCGACCTCGAAAAACCTCGCATAATGACGCATCCCCGCCTCCACACAAAGAGCGTGCTTGATGAGGTTTTGGTTTTTCGTGTGTTGGCCTAGGAGTGCGTAGGCCTCTTGCCTGGAAGGCATCATCGGAGATCTCCTGCGGGGCAGAAACTCTGAGCTTGCGGCGTTCCTTCTCCTATTCTATCAGGACGGTCCCCTGTTGGTTCCAATCGAGCAGCGCCAGCACTGCTTCGCACCAGCCCTCGGGGCCGGGGTGCGTAGCCAGGCAAAGGTTTCTGGCAGCCCCGAGTACCGCCGGATCGTGCTCGCCGTCCGCCCTGGGAATGAGGATCGGGCAGCGAACCACGGCGAGTAACGAACGATCGTTCAAGCTGTCGCCGAGACCCGCGGTCATACCCTTCCAGTGACGCCGCCTGTAGCCTTCGACAACGATTCGTGCGGCCGTGCCCTTGTCGACACGTCCCCCCAAATGGAAAAAGCGCCCGCCTCTGGTTACGTGCAGCCCCTCTTGCGTGGCGGCCGCCTCGAGCTCCTCGAGAGTAGCCTCGTCAGCCAAGAAAGGCTCCGAATGAAGACGCTCGCGAGCCGCCCACAACTGCGACGAAGCAAGCCCGGTGAGCGCCGTTAATTCGTCGTCGCCGATCTCTGACAAGCCTCTGAGGCTGCCCCGCACCTTCTGCCTCATCCTGGCGAGACCCGCGAGCACCCGGGACCGGCCAGGTCCGAGAGACACCGCCCATTCGCCGCTTGCACAGGACTCGGCGGCGGCCAGCATCGGGGTATCGGCGTCGCCGAAGATGGCCGCGCCATTTTCCACCACGGCCGGGGAGCGCAGGCCAAGCTCGGCACGCAAGGGCTTCACCTCGGCCCAGGTCTTGCTGGTGCAGGGGATCAGGAGCGCCGCGGCCGCCTTCAAGGCATCGAGCGCCGGGCGCGCGGGCTGCCAGGCGTAGGTGTCCGTATCGAGGAGCGTGCCGTCGAGATCGGTGAAAACCAGCAGCTCGCTGCCCTGGCCTCGCCTTCGTCGCCGACCCTTGTTGCCGCCTGCAGCGCGCTCGCCACGAGATGTCACGAACTTCTGACTTAGGGCCGAAGGTCGAGGCCCGACCCAGGGGAATCTATGTGCTGCCCAGCCCACCGGCCGGGTTCTCGAGGCTGATCACCGTGGCGCCGTCGGGCGACATGATCTCAAAGCCGTCCATGATCGCCTGAACGTTCCCATCAGTCTCGAGTTGGCGGAGCGCGGCGGGGGCCAGCGGGCGGAGCGTACCGCGCACGACCACCGGCTGGCTCTGTAGCCTGTCGAGTGCCCAGTACCACTCGGACAGGAGCCGGGGGTTGTAGAAAACCCTCGCCCGGCGCCCCCCGGCGTCTTCTACCAGGAAGTAGGGCGCTTGCTCCTCGAGGGCACGGCTGACCAAGCGAGCCCCGGTCAGGTCGGCTGTCCCGCCGGCAAGACGGTTGACCGTCTGGATATAGCGCGTGTCGTTGGCCAGGCGTTCCAGCGTGGTGGGCTGCCCGGGCGGGTGCACTCCGGAAGCAAAGCGCAGCTCACCAGTCTCTACGTAGGGAACTGCGATCGAGTTGCCGTTGGAGATGATCTTGAATCGATCGAGCTCGTCCAGCTCCTCTTTGGTAAAGAACTCCTCTTGCTCTCGCTCGAGGTTGGCCTCTTGTGGCACCCAGCCGAGAGAGCTCTCGTACAGCCCGTGTACCTGAAGACTCACTTCCTGACCGACGCTCAGCTCCTTCAGATCCATGTTGTCGCCGGCCAGTAAGATCTGGTTCTTGGGTGGTGGCTGCTCCTCTCCCATGACGGGCGCGGTCGCTTCTTCTGCGGATGCTCCGCCGCTCTGTTGCTCAGCCGTGGGTACGGCAGGAAGCGCCGCGGGGGGCGCAGCGGAACTGGCGGTGCCGGTCTCCAGCAAAATCGAGTCGGCGTCGATATGGGAAACGACAAGATCGGTGATCACCAGCTCGATGCTCGAGGGAGGCGAGCCGAGAGCATGAAGCTTGAAAGGGCGTGGATGACTAGGATTGGCCAGGTAATCGGCCATCGTCATCGCTTGCGGGGTTTTCAGATAGTAATTGGTCCAATAGGGAACAGCGACCACGTAATATCCGAAAGCCAGTGCGAGAATGAGCAGCACCCAGTTCAGCGGGTCCTTCACCGTATCCTTGAGTGCCATCTGCTACTCCTTACTCCATATGGACACACAGTTACCCCCCGCAGAGCGGCGGCATTATATCTGTAGGCAGCGAAGCCTGTCGAGCAACTCGTTGAGGTCATCCTGTTTGGCTGCCCACACTTTCAAATCGAGGCGGCGAAACGGTCTAGCTCACGGCGTCGCCCGAGCACGATGAGCGTCAGCCCGGCATCGATCTGGTCGCGCGGCGAGGGGTTGAAAGCGATCATTCCATCGGCCTGCAAGATGCCCACCACCATGAGCCCGTATTTTCGCCGGATATCGCATTCTTTGAGAGTCTTGCCGGCCAGGTTCGATTTCTCAGGCACTTTGAGCTCTTGGAGTTCCAGCTCCGTAAGCTCCTTGCGGCCGGTTACGATGTCGATGAACTCCACTACCGATGGCTTCAACACTGACTGAGCGATACGTTGCGCTCCCAGCCTGTTTGGTGATACCATCCGGTCGGCGCCTACCGCACGAAGACGCCGCTCACCGTGGTCGCTGATGCTGCGGGCGAGGACGAAGAGCTGGGGATTGTGCTCTTTGGCCTGGAGCGTCACATAGACGTTATCCGCTTCATTGGGAAGGGCGAGGATCAATCCCTTGGCGCGCTCGATGCCCGCGGCGACGAGGGTCGGCTCTTCCGTGGCGTCTCCCAGGACCACCAGGTGACCATCCACATCGATTTGCGCCAACATCTCCGGGTCGTTGTCAACGACCACGAGCGGCACCCCATCATCGGCCAGCTCCCGGCAGACGACCTTCCCTACTCGACCGTACCCGCAGACGATGTAGTGGTCAGTGAGCTTCCCAACATCTCGTTCCATCCGTCGTCGTCCCAATACACGTCGTATCTCGCCCTCGAGGACCATCCGCGTGACACTGCCAACAACGAGGGTGAGCGCCATCAATCCGAAGAGGATGACACCCATGGTCACGACCTGACCCGACGGCGAGAGCGGTCGGACCTCGCCGAACCCCACGGTGCTGAGGGTGATCACCACCATGTAGAAACTGTCGAGGAGAGACCAACCTTCTAGCCAGTGGTAGGCTGCTGCGCCTGCTGACACGGTAGCG
>JBHHYG010000124.1:0-9460 GCA_046757445.1 Acidobacteriota bacterium | reverse complement strand
TAGTATCAACTCGACATCCCACAGGCGGAAGCAAACCGCCGCGTAGCCGAAGCTCAAGGGCACGAACAAGAACGGCAGCACGGCCAGGTCGATCAAGGCAGCTCTGGTAATGCCGAGAAGGAACAGCGGCACGTAAATGACGATAAATGGCACGACGCCCAGTGCGCTGCCGCCGACCAACCATTTCAGCCGCTTGCGCTCGATCGGAGAGGTGGTGACTTTGTAGGAATGAGCCAACAACAACACCCCCGCCCCCAGCGCTGCAGCGAAGTAGACGAGCCCCAGGTTGGAGTTGAATTGCAAGATCGAAGTCTTGGTCGCCTTTAGCAGCGGGATATCGGTATCGCCGATCAGCAGGGTCGCGTCGATCAGCCATAACAGCAACCCGGGGCCGAAGGCACCCAATAGCCACCCTGTGCGATGCCGCAAATAGGTAGACTTGGGCTGCGGGAAGGTGAGGGCGAAGTAGAGAAACAATCCCGGCAAGGCCATGCGTGCCGTATCATCCACCCAGAAGATGGCTCTGAAAAACGAATCGCTCTCGGCAGTGGGTGACAACACCAGCACCGCGTAGAAAGCCAGCGCCAGCCAGAAGAAGCGGCGGCCGGCACTGCCCTCCCGCTCACGCAGCAGGGCGAAGAGGCCGGCTATCAGGAAGGCCACGCCGACGAAGCAGAGGTAGAGATAGGAGCGATAGCCCACCGGCCTGCCGCCGACCGCGAGCAAGGCGCTGACGGTGGCGGAACCGCGTTCGACATCGTATTCGAGGCGGGCACCGATGCCTCGAGCCCAAAGCTCCTCATCCACGAGATCGGGAGCCGGAGATTGCACGGTGATGCCACCGATGCGGGCCAACCGATCGCCCTGCAGCAGCCCGGCACGAGCACCCGGTCCGTCCGCGGCCACTCCCACAGCCACCAGCGAGTCGCCACGCCGGGCCCAGGTGACGCCGTCGGTGGGCTCCTCGAAGCCGACCCGGTTGACGATACTGATAGCGCCGAGAAAAACCAGGACACCCACCAAGGCGATCAATGTCGCCAGCCTCAATATGTCCAGGCGCTGTTGCTCCGCAGTCATGGCTCGTTTCCACTGTTCGTCCGCATGGCTCATCGCCCTCCTAGCCCGAACTTCTCAACGGTTCGCGGCTGCGCGTGCGCAAGCGGCACGGATCACAATGGTTAACCTAGCAAAGAGCGTACCAGACCGACAGGCTGGTGGTACCGCTAAGATCAGCATTGTTCAAAGCTAGTTACGAGTAGGCTCTCTGACAGAGCGCGGCAAAATTCAATTTATTGGTTGCGATATTCAAGAACTTGAATCGTGCGCGCCCTACCCGGCGCTTCCGATTGTCTTCGGAAGTGGTGCCTCGCGGGACCTTTTCGACGCCGCTGAGGGCCGCTCAGAAGCGGATAGCGAGGCCGCCCGCCACCAGCCTGGAAAGGACCGGGAAATTGTTGAAATCAGGGTCGAAGATGCCGTCGTAGTCCTGGCCCAGGACGTTTTGGACCTGGACCGTGGCCGACCAGTCGCTGGCCAGGGCACGGAGGAAGGGCAACGGCTGGCGAACTCTGAGATCGAGGCGCTCGTGGACGTCGTCGAAGCTGCCGCCGCGAACCACTGGGACGCCGAGCTTCCAGCGATAGGTAGCGCGCAAGCGGGTCCGGTAGCTCCCGACGACGGTCTCGATTCCAGCCCTGAGCTCGTGGGTTATTCCCACCCCAGCCCCCTGCTCCCCCACCACCGACGGAGCCACCAACCCCTCATCGGTTATCAGGTCGGTTGGCAGGTTGGCACCGCTGCGTTTACCGTAGGCATAGCTGAACTGACCGGCCAGGTGCTCCATGAAGCTGCGGTGCAGATCCACCTCGAAGCCCCGGTTCACCGCGTCGCCGAGGTTATAGACCTTGTAGTTGCTCCGGCCGCGGGGTCCGGCCGCGTAGATGCCCACCAGCTCGTCGTTGACCTCACCCCAGTAGGCACGGGCCTTGATCTTGGTCGTCGAAGTCGTCTTCTCGAGGCCGAACTCGTAGCGCAACTCGCGCTCCGCCTCGATCTCCTCGGTGGTGAGGACATCCATGTAACGAACCGCCAGAGGGTCGAATTCGAGCTGCAGCTCGGACGATCCCGGGGCCTCGGCATCGTACGAAACGCCGGTCCGCAGAATGAGCGATTTGACCGGCGCGTAGGCCACCTCGACCCTGGGAGAGACGAGGCCCGGTACCTCCAAATAGTTGTAGTGTTCGACGCGAAGACCGTAGGAAACCATGAAGGGCTCGCTGAGCCGCCAGCTGTCCTCGGCCGCCACGCTGCCGACCCAGATGTGCTCGCCTTCCCCGTTGAGCTCGCTCAGCGTCAGGTCATCGCCCGCGTAGCCAACGTCGAGTCGTAGCGTATGGGAATCGCCGACGAAGCGGCGGATGTCGCTCTTCGCCCGTACCAACCCGGCGCCGGCCATCTGGGCCTGTAGGTTCCAGCTCTGGGCGCCGCCCCTTTGGCTCGACACGGCCAGATCCGTTGTGGCCCCGCTGTCGCCGGACGCATCCCCCGAGGCGACCGTCCACAACTTCAGCTCGGTGTCCAGGTTACCCAAGCTGAACCGATCGCCGGCGTTGCCCGTCCCGGTACCGCGAGGACCCGGCCCCATTGCGGGATCGAGAGTACCGACCACCTCCGGCACCGATGTCGGATCGGTCATCCGCAGCACGTCGCGGACGCGGGGCCGAAAGGCCCAGCCGAGATCCAGCGGCGCGTCCGCCGACAACACCGAAAGATCCTGTTCGGGACGCAGCTGGAGCTTCAGGGGCTCATGAAGGGGTACGACGATGCCGGGAAGAATGGCGCTGACGAAGCCGAGGCTCTGCGCCATCAGCGTGTAAACGCCGGCCGGCAAATCTTCGACGACGAACCGACCACGGGCGCCGGAAACTGTCAGGGCACGCCCGCCGTCCGGTAGAATCACGGCAATCAAGGCGCCGACCAGGGGAAGGCCGCTACCGTCGTGGACGGTGCCCGTCAGGTCCCCAGCGGAGGAAGGCGGCGCGGGTGGACCCTTGCCGGCACCGGCGGCCAGCGCCGGCTGGGCGGCGACAAAGCATGCCAGCCCCACAAGAATGGTGATGCGAGGGAAACGGGCCCCTGCCTGGACCGGCTGTGCAAATCTGCTCATCGTGGATAATAGTGCCCCAATGGCGATCACTCTATCACCCTCGTCGAAGCGGAATCAACAGGGGCCAAAGCCCCCAGGTGTTGGCCGAAGCACGCCCTCGGAGGTCACCGGGTGCCTCTCGTGTCTGCCCCGTAGCTTCGCAGAGTGAGTAGCTCGCCAATGCCTCGCCTTTATCTGATCGACGCCAGCGGTCATATCTTCCGTGCCTACCACGCCATACCAGAGCTGTCGAACTCCAAGGGCCTGCCGACCAACGCCACCTACGGTTTCACCCACATGCTCCGCAAGCTGTTGCGCCAGGAGCAACCCGACTACATCGGCGCCGCCTTTGACCCACCCGGCCCGACCTTTCGGCACCAGGCCTTCGCGGAGTACAAGAAGAGCCGCCCGGAAATGCCCGCAGACCTAGCCCTTCAGCTGCCCTATGTGAAGCGCGTCTGCGAGGCCTACTGCATCCCGATTCTGGAGCTTGCCGGCTACGAGGCGGACGATGTCATCGGCACCCTGGCGGCCAGGGCCCGCGCCGAGGGCATCGAAACGGTCATCGTCTCCGAGGACAAGGATCTGCTACAGCTCGTCGGCGATGGAGTGACCATGCTGGCGGAACGCAACCAGCGACGCGTCTACGACAGCGAAGCGGTCGCGAAAAAATACGGGGTGAGGCCAGAGAATATCCCCGACCTCTTGGCCCTCATGGGAGATAGCGTCGACGACATTCCGGGGGTTAAGGGAATCGGCAAGATCGGCGCCCGGAAAATCCTGGAGCACTACGGCACCCTCGAGAAAGCCATCGCCCATGCCGAAGAGATCTCCCACAAGACCTACCGGCAGAACCTCACGACGCATGCCGACATGGCACGTCTTTCGAAGCAGCTGGCAACGATTCATACCGACCTGCCCGTTGAGCTCGATCTGGATGCGTTGCGCATCAAGGAACCCGATAAACAGGTGGCCAGGGCTCTTTTTTCCGAGCTCGAATTCCGCTCTTTGCTGGAGGAATTCACCGAGCAGGGAGGCGGCGACACTGCGTACACCACTCTCCACAGCTCCGAGGCGCTCGAAGAGGCGCTCGAGCAGGCTCGGCAGGCCGGTACCGTCTCCGTCGACCTCGAGACCACGCATGCGGAGCCGGCCCGCGCCGAGATCGTCGGCGTGTCCCTGAGCTGGAAGCCCGGTGCCGGATGCTACCTGCCGCTGGCCCACACGACGCTGGAAGCCGCCAACGCCATGGGCGTCGAAGAAGCGTTGCGACAACTCCGCCCGCTGTTGACCGATGGCTCCACCCGCATCGTCGGCCAGAATCTCAAGTACGACCTGGAGGTGCTGAAGAGGTACGGTCTGGACGGCGTGCAGGTGACCTTCGACACCATGCTCGCCTCTTACCTGATCCACCCGACCCGACCGAGCCACGGCCTCGACGGCTTGGCCCTGGACTTCCTCGGCATCAAGATGCTGGGCTTCAAGGATATCGTGCCGAGCAAGGCGGCGACCTTTGCTGACGTTCCGATCGACGTCGCCACCCGCTATGCAGCAGAGGACGCCGACATCGCCCTGCGCCTCGCCGACCTGTTCGAACCCGAGCTGGAGGCACAAGGGCTGACCGAGCTGTACCGCGATCTCGAACTACCACTGATGTACGTGCTTGCAGACATGGAGCTGCACGGCGTACGTATCGATGTTGATTGCCTGGCCGCTATGGGCGAGAAGATCGGTGCCGAGCTATCGCGCCTGCGCGATGGCATCTACGAAATTGCCGGCGAGGACTTCAACCTCAACTCACCGCGACAACTCGCCGTGGTGCTCTTCGACCCGCTCGGTCTACCGAGCCGCGGGCGCACCGCGAAAACCGGCCGTCGATCGACACGGGCCGAGGTCCTCGAGGGCTTGGCCGAGGAGTACCCCATCGCTCGCCAGATCATCGAGTACCGTGAACTGGCCAAGCTCAAGAGCACGTACGTCGATGCCCTGCCAGCCCTGGTCAATCCGCGGACAGGCAGGCTTCACACTTCGTTCAACCAAACGGTGGCAGCCACAGGCAGGCTCAGCAGCAGCGACCCGAATCTGCAGAATATTCCCATCCGCTCACAGATCGGCCGCCAGATCCGCAGGGCTTTCATCCCCGAAAGCGGCCGCCTCATGCTGACCGCCGACTATTCGCAGATCGAGCTGCGCATCATGGCCCATCTGTCGGGAGATCCCCGCCTCCGTGAAGCCTTCGCCGAGGGAGCCGACGTGCACCGTGCCACCGCGGCGAAGATCTTCGAAGTCGATCCCGCCCAGGTCACCGACGAGCAACGCGACCGCGCCAAGGTGATCAACTTCGGCATCATGTACGGCATGGGACCCCAGCGCCTGGCGCGAGAATTTCACATCAGCGCCAAAGAAGCACGCCAATTCATCGATCATTACTTCGACGTCTATGCAGAAGTAAAGGCTTTCCTCGAAACCACTATCGAGCGTGCCAAGAAAGACGGCTACGTCACTACCCTGCTGGGGAGAATCCGTCACCTGCCCGAGCTACACAGTCCGCAGCGTGCGGTGCGGTCTTTCGGCGAGCGGATCGCCGTCAACACACCCGTCCAGGGCACGGCGGCGGACATGATCAAGCGTGCCATGGTGCGATTGCACTCCCGCCTCCAGGCGGAAGGGCTGCGAGCGGCGATGATCATCCAGGTACACGACGAGCTCGTCCTCGAGGTGCCGGAGGGGGAGCTGGATACCGTCGCCGGCATCGTACGCCACGAGATGGAGGAAGCCATCGAGCTCGACGTGCCGGTCGAGGTAAAGATCGGCTGGGGCACCAACTGGATGGAGGCCAAGCCCTAGCCTGCAGTTCTCAACGGCAGGCTAGCCCAAGGAGAAGTTTCATGCGCATCGCCATCATCGCCGACTCCCATGACCAGATGGACAACCTCCGGCGAGCCATCGACATCTGCCGGCAGGAGGAGGTCGAAACTTTGCTACACGCCGGTGACTTCATCGCGCCGTTCGCGGTTAAGGCGCTGGCCGAGGTCGGCTGCCCTGTGCATGCCGTCTTCGGCAACAACGACGGCGAGCGTCTGGGTATTCGCGATGCCTTCGGCGATTGGGGCCGAGTGCAACCCGGTCCGGTCGAGCTCACCCTGGCCGGCAAGAGGATCCTGTTGATGCATGAGCCCTATGCCCTCGCCTCCCACGAGGCGAGCAACCGCAGCGATCTGATCATCTACGGCCACACTCATGAGAGCGAGTGGCGGCCACGATCCGGCGACGGCTCCGGCGGGCTGGTGATCAACCCCGGCGAGGTCTGTGGCTGGGTCACAGGGCGAGCGACCTTCGCCCTCTTCGACTTGCAGAAAGGGGACGGCCGTCTCGTCGACATCGTCTAGGCTGCATATCTCGACGGCTCGCGGCCCTTGCGTCCGCTCGCTTCACGAACCGTTGAGAAGTGCGGGTTCGAAGTTGCCGGTGTCGCCTCGCAGAGCTATACTGAAATCCCACTTCGCGCCGATTTCATGCGGCGTTACGAAACCCCGCCATGCCCATCTACGAGTACGAGTGCCGGCGATGCGGTCATCGCTTCGAGCTGCTGCAGAAGTTCTCCGACCGTCCCGTTCGCAAGTGCCCGGAGTGCGACGGCAAGGTCGAGCGCCTGATCAGTGCCCCGGCCATTCGCTTCAAGGGCACGGGCTGGTACGTCACCGACTACGCCAACAAGGGCCGAACCAACGCCGCCGAGGAGGAAGGTTCAGCCGAAAAGAAGAGTGGCGGCGCGAAGGACGGCGGCGACTCGAACAAAGAAAGCAACGACTCGAACAAGGTCGCTTAGTACTCCGTTCCAAAACTACGGTGATGTTTGCAGATGCTCGACCTGTCAAGCTTACGCAAGCGAACCAAAGCCGTGCGCAAAGCTCTCGCCGACCGCAACGTCGATTTCGACCTCGATGATCTTCTGTCGCAGGATGCCCGGCGGCGCCAGCTGATCCAGCAAGCCGACGCCCTCAAGGCCGCGCGTAACGATGCAGGAAAGCGCATCGTCGAGCTGAAAGAGAAGGGAGAGGATGCAACCGATATCATTGCAGAGATGGCGGGAGTCAGCGAGCAGATCGCGCAGATCGATGGCCAGCTCAAGCAACTCCACGAGGAGGTCCAGCAGCGCTTGATCTCGCTTCCCAACCCGCCTCATGAGAGCGTCCCCGTGGGCCCCGAGGCGAGCGCCAACCGAGTGGAACACACCTGGGGGGAGCCGCGAGATTTCGGCTTCGAGGCGCTCGACCATGTGGCCCTGGGAGTGGGCCTGGGGATTATCGATCTGGAGAGGGCCGCGAAGGTCGCGGGCTCTCGCTTTCCTACCCAGTTCGGTGTCGGGGCCTGGCTGGAACGAGCCCTGGCCGCCTTCATGATCGACCTGCAACGGGAGGAGGGAGGCTATTTGGAGGTCTTGCCGCCCTTCCTCGTTACCCCCGAGTCGATGCAAAGCTCCGGCCAGCTACCGAAGTTCGCCGACGAATCCTTCTTCATCGAGCGCGACAAGCTCTATCTGATTCCTACTTCCGAGGTACCGCTGGTCAACCTCCACCGCGGCGAGATCCTGGATGCCAGCGATCTGCCCCTCCGCTATTGCGCATACACTCCCTGTTTTCGTCGCGAGGCCGGCTCGTACGGGCAAGACACGCGCGGCATGATCCGGGTGCACCAATTCACCAAGGTGGAGCTCGTCTGGTACACCGAGCCGGAAAGCTCCTACGAGGCCCTCGAGGCGCTCACTATCGACGCCGAGCGCGTCCTGCAGCGCCTGAAGCTTCCCTACCGAAGAGTCAGCCTGTGCACCGGGGACCTCGGCTTCGCAGCGGCAAAGACGTACGATCTAGAGGTTTGGATCCCATCCCAGAAGCGCTACCGCGAGATCTCCTCCTGCAGCAACTGTGAGGACTTCCAGGCACGACGGGCGGAAATACGCTACCGCCCGTCGTCCGGAGGAAAGGCGCGGCTGGTACACACCCTCAACGGCTCCGGCGTCGCCGTCGGGCGAGCCATCGTCGCCCTGCTGGAAAACCATCAGCAAGCCGACGGCACCATCGAGATTCCCGAGCCCCTGCGCCCATACCTCGGCGGATTGACGCGCATCGAGCCCATCGATCGGCCAGGAAGCCACTCGGGCTAGCCTGGGGTACAATCTCGTGGGAGGGATGGCCGAGTCTGGCTGAAGGCGGCGGTCTTGAAAACCGCTGACCGTCTTGTACGGTCCGAAGGTTCGAATCCTTCTCCCTCCGCCAGGGGAGGGGTGCTAGAGTGGACGAATAGGGCGGCCTGCTAAGCCGTTGCACTGGTTACACCGGTGCCGTGGGTTCGAACCCCACCCCCTCCGCCACACCCCATTATCCCCATGCTATGCTCTTTTTGGAGCTTGGGCGCTGCCGACACCCTGCCTGCCGGAGGCCGTCTTGGAGTTTCAGTTCTGTCCCCACTGCATGGCCTACAAACGCATGCGCTGGGTATCACCCCTTGCCGAGCGGATCGTCGCGGCGCTGGTCGCCTCGGTACTGCTAGGCTGGCTGCTGACCCGCGGGTCGATCCACTGGACCTCGTGGGTGCTCGCTGCCATCGTCTTCCCGATGACGGTCTATTTCGGCTGGCCGCGCAAGAACCGCCTGCGTTGCGAAGGCTGCGGCAAGTCGGTGCACGGAGGAAAGCGAATCTGAAATGAACGAGGAGATGGTAACCTGCCCGCTATGCGCGCAGTCGGTCGAGGAGCTAGAGTACGCTCTGCACGAGTCTGTGGACCGTGTGGTGCTCGACTGGATCCGTAGGCAGCATCCCGACTGGGTCGATGAGGACGGCGTCTGCAAGCGCTGCGTCGACCTGTATCGAGCAATGAAATCTAGCGGCGGCGATCTCAGTGACACCGACGAGGTTTCCTGATACCGTGGCGTACGTGCCTGGCACCGAATCGGTGGCCGTCGACGTTCCCCCTGGCGATCGCCACGAGCAGGACGAAGACCGCTGCCCTTCTTGCGATGCCCGGGGTGCATGGCGTACCAGCCGCCGTCACCGCTTCAGCACCTTCGGCACGGTAACCCTGGTGGTGCTGTCCTTCTGGGCAACGGTCTTCGGTTGGCTGCTCGACTACGGCTACATTCCCTCTCTGGTACTTCTGCTGCTGGGCGTCTTCCTGGCCCTCGCCACCCGCAACGCCGACCTCTGTGAGGCCTGCGGCTACGTGCGCCCCAAGCGACACTCGTAATCCGCCTAGCCCGCACTTCTCAACGGGTTGCGTCGCGAGGGCGTGGGAAAGGGCGCGGGCGCAAGGCGCGC
>JBHHYG010000123.1:0-9486 GCA_046757445.1 Acidobacteriota bacterium | reverse complement strand
TTTCTCGATAGCCTCCCGCACGCCGGGCAGGGTCTTCACTCCATAGCCGGTGAAAAAGCCGGGGGCGTAGAGCTGGTGCCGGAACCACGGGCGGCCGGGTAGCCCCTTGCGGTCGAGGAAGTCGAGCTCGGTGGCCAGCAGCAGGTTGTTGAGGCGGGTCACACCATCCTTGTCGGCCGCCGGCAGATCGTCCGGCAGCCGCAGGATGCGATCGATCTCGGCGTCGAGCGCGATGGCGGTGCCTGCCAGCCGGCGGTTGGCTGCTCGCAGTCGCTGCAGTTCGTCCTGTAGGTCGATCTCACGCTTGCCGGCCTCTTCCCCGAGCTGGTCGATGTAGCGGTCGACGGTCTCCGCCGTGGCGGCGTAGTCGAAGGGCAAGACCTCGGCGTTGGCCAACCGCAGCAGGAAGAAGGCGGCGATCTCGGCCAGCCGTTGTCCATGCTCGAAGCCGGGATCGCCGAACTTGGTGAAGAACCAGTGGCTGTCGTAACGAGAGTGGTAAATGCCGTTGCCCGAGGTGAAGCCGAGGTCGACCGCCGGGATGCCCAGGTGGTCGAGGAATACCGTGTAGTCGCTTCCCGAGCCTAACGCACCGAGACGCACCTGCTTGTCGCCGTCGTCATCCAGCAGCCTTTCTTCAGCGGCACCATCGACCCAGGACTCCCAGACCGACTGCTGATCGTCGGGCATGCGCACGGCGCGCACGATCTCGTTGACGAATGGCTGCAGCGAGTGTACGCCCGAAGCACGGAAAGGCCCGGCCGTGTAGGACTCGCGGTTGAGGTAGGCCACCAGGTTGCCCTGCAGCCGGTCGGCGAATTCCTCGCCGTACTCGACCGAGCCGATCAGGCCCCACTCCTCGGCGTCCCAGCTGGCGATGGCGATCGAGCGGCGCGGCCGCTGACCTGCGCGGGCCAGCTCGCCGATCAGCCGGGCGCTCTCGAGCAGCGACACCGCGCCGCTGATCGGGTCGCGGCCGCCGAAGGTCCAGGCGTCGCGGTGGCCGCCGGCCATGATGATCTTCTCCGGCTGCTCGCTACCCCTGAGGATGCCGATGACGTCGACGATCGGCCGCACCGACCAGTCGAACTGCAGCCGCATGTGCACCCGCGCCGGGCCGGGGCCGCTCTTGTAGGTGATCGGTAGGCCGCCGCGCCACTCCGGCGGCACCAGCGCACCGGAGAGGTTGCGCAGGATCGGCAGGGCGTCACCGTAGGAGATCGGTAGCACCGGGATTTTCTGCAGGGTAGTGACCTGGTCGAGGGGAATGCGCTCGACCCCCGGTTTGGAGGGGCGCCCTGGAGTTTGCGGATCGCCCGGATAGGTGGGCATGTCCATCACCGAGCCGCGCTGCACACCCCACTGCGGCCGCCACCTGCCCTCTGGTACCACCTCGCCCTGGACGTAGCCGTCGTCGGCCGGGTCGGAGTAAAGAAGGCAGCCGAGGGCGCCGCGCTCCGCCGCCAGCCGCGGCTTGATACCGCGCCAGCTGTGGCCGTAGCGGGCGATGACGATCTTGCCCTGCACCGAGATCCCCAGCTCGTCGAGAATCTCGTAGTCGTCGGGGATGCCGTAGTTGACGTAGACCACCTCGGCGGTGACATCGCCGTCGGCGGCGTAGGCGTTGAAGGGTGGGAGCACCCCCTGCTTGCCCGAGTCGGGGTCCTCGGGGAAGGAAGGTTCCATCAGCTTGAGCTCGTAGCGCTCGGGCCCCAGCAGTGTCACCTGCCGCTGCAGCGGTTGCGGCAGCAGCACCTGATAGCGGTGCAGGACGATCTCGTCGAAGCCGAACTCCCTGAGGCGCGCGGCGATGTATTCGGCGGTGCGCTCGTTGGCCGGCGTGCCGGCATGATGGGGCTCAGCGGTCAGGGCCAGGTGGTAGGCGTCCATCCTCTCGGCCGACGGTTGCCCCAGGATCTGGCGCTCGCGAGCGCGCTCCGCGGCGGTGCCGGAAGCTGTGAAGCCGTAGAGTCGCAGCTGGCTCTGGTTGTTCCCCTGGACGGCTGGCCGGGCTGGTGCGGCCACCCCGGACTCGATCGCCGGCCGGTCTGTCGAGCCGAGCCGAGCCCTGCGGTCCGTGCTCGATGAGGGCACCGTTGCACCGGCAAGCGTGCCGGCGGCGAGTGCCACGGCCAGGGTCGGAATCATCAAGCGCTGTTCTTTCGTCATTTCTCCTCCTCCCATCGTTTCCGCCAGTAGCGTGCCAGGCCGTACCAGGACATCTCTATAGGGGCCCCCTGCCGGTAGAGGCGCACCGTGCCTACCGGCAGCTGTCGGTCGAGGTCTTCACCGACCTGCCTGTCGAAAGTGGCGGCACGGTCGGCGTCGTCGCCGCCGCCCTCGAGGCTCGCTCGAACGCTGTCGCTCCACTGGTGCAGGCCATCGCGGAACCGCTCAAGATGCTCGGGAACATTCTCCCCGGGCCCGAAGTGGGTGACGAAGAGTCGCTCGAGCCGCCAGGCCTCGATGCGCTCGAGGCTACCCGACCAGCTCTCCAGGTCGATGTCCGGGGGCGGGGTCACGGGCAGCACGAACGGCTCGTTGGCGATGCGGATGCCGGCGGTGTCGCCGACGAAGGCGATGCCGGTGCCGCTGTCCATGTAGCTGACGTGGTGCGAGGCATGGCCGGGCGTGTAGGCGACCTCGAGGTCTCGCCCGGCAAGGCGCAGCCGCTCGCCTCCCGACAGCGCTTCCACGTTGCCTTCGGGCACCGCCAGGAACTCGCCCCACAGGCTGTCCATCCGGTCGCCGTAGAGGCGGCCCGCGCTCCTCAGCAATCGTGACGGGTCGATCATGTGCCGGGCGCCGCGCTCATGAACGAAGACGCGCACCTGCGGGTTCCTGCGCACGATGGTGCCGGTGGCGCCGGCGTGATCCAGGTGGATGTGGGTGAGCAGCACGGCGTCGAGCTCGGCCAGCGACAATCCCGCCTCATCGAGTCCTCGCTCGAGGCCGGGGAGCGACACCGCCGGACCGGGGTCGATGATGGTGGCACCGCTGTCGCCCTGCAACAGGGCGCAGGCGATGTAGTGACGCTCGCCCAGGTACTCGACGTCGATCAGCGCGGTGCCAGGTGCTACCTGTTCCATGAGTCGGTCGTGGTCTCGGCGACGTTCAGAAGGATCAAAGCTGCCGCTTCGCCTCGGCAACGTCAACCGCAGTATCTCCTGCCGTTTGACATCGTGCTAGGATCGCGGCGTCTGAGCCGTCGCCACCACTCGTTCGTGGCGTCAGGGAGCTCGCTGTCGGTCTGGCCCCATGGGAGGAATCGCACCATGAACCTCGTTGCCAAAACGGTTCGCGCATCTAGTGTGGCCTTGCTGCTGCTTTTTGTCGTCGTGCCGCTTTCCAACTCCTCGACTCGAAAGGACTACGACGGTCTCTTCAAGAACATCAAGTATCGCTCCATCGGACCGACCCGCCAGGGCGGCCGAGTGGTCGATTTTGCTGTCCCCTCGCAGCAGCCGTACACCTTCTATGCGGCAACCGCCTCGGGCGGGTTGTGGAAGACCGTCAACAACGGCCTCACCTACGAGCCGATCTTCGATCATCAAAGCGTTATCTCGATCGGTGCCGTCGCCGTCGCCCCCTCCGATCCGCAGATCGTCTGGGTTGGCACCGGCGAGGCCAACAACTCCAGGAGCTCCTATTGGGGCGATGGCGTTTACAAGTCGACCGATGCCGGCAAGACCTGGACCAACACAGGGTTGAAGGAGTCGCATCATATCGGCCGCATCGTCGTCCACCCGACCAACCCCGACATCGTCTACGTGGCGGCGCTCGGTCACCTCTACTCGGAGAATCCGGAGCGTGGCCTCTACAAGACCACCGACGGTGGCCACAGTTGGCGCAAAGCACTGGAGGTGAGCAGCCACGAAAAGGCCATCGGCGTCGTCGATGTGGCCATGGACCCGAGAAACCCCGACGTCCTCTATGCGGCGGCCTACGACAAGGTGCGCAAGCCGTGGACCTTCAACGCCGGGGGCCCCGGTAGCGGCATCTACAAGACCACCGACGGCGGAGATTCCTGGAAAAAGCTGGAGAACGGCCTGCCCAATGGAATGCTCGGCAGGATCGGCCTTGGTATCGCCGGCAGCAACCCCGACGTCATCTATGCCACCATCGAGAATGTGAACTCGCCCGGCGTCTCCGACGA
This sequence comes from Acidobacteriota bacterium, assembly GCA_046757445.1. GTDB lineage: Bacteria > Acidobacteriota > UBA890 > UBA890 > UBA890 > JBHHYG01. Next base: position 5,330 of record JBHHYG010000123.1, on the reverse strand, counting down.
GGAGCGTTACCAGGAGCTGGTTGAGGGCAAGCCGCCGCGGGTGGAGATCGAGCCCGATGCGGTATGGCGCTCCGACGATGCCGGCGAGAGCTGGCGGCAAGTCAGTCCCGAAGGGGAGCACATCGGTGGCAGGCCGCCTTACTACTACGGCCGCATCATCGCTGATCCCAACGATGAGAATCACCTCTACGTGCTCAGCCCCGGCGTCAGCGAATCGACCGACGGCGGCCAGACCTGGAAGCGGGCCTTCCGCTTCGGCGGCGATAACCACGCCCTGTGGATCGACCCCGAGAACTCCAAGCACATGCTGCTAGGCTACGACCACGGCATGGGCGTGACCTTCGATGGTGGCGACAACTGGTACCACCCCGATAACTTGCCGCTGGCCCAGTTCTACGCCATCGGCGTGGACATGGACCATCCTTACAACGTCTACGGCGGCTTGCAGGATAACGGATCCTGGCGCGGGCCGAGCAGCAAGCGCGGCGGCGGCCCTATCTACTTTGAGGATTGGGTGCGGGTAGGGGGCGGCGACGGCATGTACAACGTCGTCGATCCCTCCAACAATCGCTACGTCTACAACGAGTCGCAGTTCGGTCCGCTCTCGCGGCTCGACCAGCTGACCGGCGAGAGAAGCAGCGTGAGGTACACGGGGACACCTGATCTGCGCTGGAACTGGAACGCCCCCATCGTCATCTCGCCACACGATAGCAACGTCGTCTATCACGGCGCCAACCTCCTGCTGCGCTCCTCGTACCGGGGGGAAAGCTGGGAGGTGATCAGCCCTGACCTGACCACCAACGATGCGGCAAAGATCCGGGGCACCGGCAATATCCAATACTGCACGATCACCGTCATCGCTGAATCGCCGGTGATGCCGGGGGTGATCTGGGTGGGCACCGACGACGGCAACGTGCAGCTCACCAGGAACGTGGGCAAGACCTGGGTCAAGCTCAACGACAAGATCCCCGACAACCCCGGCTACTGGGTGAGTCGCGTCGAGGCTTCGCATCATGCCGCAGGCACCGCCTATGTCACCTTCACCGGCTACCGGCGCGACGACTTCCGTCCTTTCGTCTACAAGACCACCGACTACGGTGAGAGCTGGACGTCGATCGCCGCCAACCTTCCCGACGAGCCGGTCAACGTTATCCGTGAGGATCCCAGAAACCCCGATCTCCTGTTCGTTGGCACCGACTCCGCCGTCTACGTGTCGTTGGACGGCGGCAACAGCTGGACCAGGATGAGAAACAACATGCCGACGCAGCCGATTCACGATCTGATCGTCCATCCACGCGAGCACGACCTGGTGGTGGCAACCCACGGCCGCGGCATCTATATCACCGACATCTCTCCGCTGCAGCAGCTGACCGCGCAGGTTCTCGGCTCGGATGTCTACCTGTTCGAGATCGAGACGATGGTGCGCTGGATCGCCAACGATCGCAGGGGCGTGAGCTCGCAGAACTCCGCCGGCGAGAGCGAGCCGAACGGTGTGGTGATCAACTACTACCTGAGCGCCGCCGCCGGCAGCGAGCCGAAGATCTCCATCTTCAGCGGTGCACGGCTGATCAACGAGCTGACCGGCCCCAAGGAAGCCGGCCTCAACAGCGCGCTCTGGGATGGTACCCAGCGTCGGCCACGCACGGAGGAGGAGCGCAAGCAGTACGAGGAGCAGGCGGAACGGCGCCGGCGCTTCGCCGCTGCCGGCTTCGGCGGTGGCAGGTTCGGCCGCCGCCTGGATCCGGACTACATCTTCACGCCGGCGCCGGAGGGCGAGTATACGGTAGTGCTCACCGTCGACGGCAAGACGCTGGTGCGCAGGGCGAGGATCTCCAAGGACTACTGGTACAAGGTCGTGGAGTAACGGTTCCGCCCCGCTGGACCGGCTCGCTCAGGCCCGGACGCCTCGGGATTGGTGACCGGCGGCGGGCTTCCCCCTCGGCTCCCCGGCCACTCTTTGAGGATCGGATCCTCTCAGGACTTTGGCGTCATGAGCGCGAGAACGGGTCCTCGGAAAAACACGGCACGAGAAGGTTCCTGAGCGGGCCGATTGCCGCGCGCTCTTGCTTCGTGCGACGATGGCGGGCATGAGTACTCGCGAGAGCGGCGAAAGTCTCGAAACTGCGATCGGCGCGGCCCTTGCGGGAACCGCAGAAGTGGCCGCCGCCTACCTGTATGGCTCTGCCGCCCGGCAGACGGCCACTGGGCTGAGTGATGTCGATATCGCCCTGGTGGCCAGCGGCGAGGTCATGGACGAGGAGCGCGGACAGCTTCTCCGGCAGGTGACGATGGAGCTCGAGCGTCTCTGCCGCGGGTCGAGGTTCGACGTACGCTTCCTGGATGAGCTGCCCGCGGCGATCGCCGGCCGCGTCGTGGGGGAGGGTAAGCTGGTCTTCGAGACTGACCCCAGGCGAAGAGTGGCTGCCGAGGTCAGGGCTCGGATGCTGTACCACGACTTCCTTCCGTTCGAGCGGTACGGGACCCGCGTCGGCATCGCCGAGCTCCGTAGGCGACTGGACGTTGGTTGACGCCGTACGACTGCGCGCCCTCGTGAGCCGGTTGCGGGGCCGCATTGCCGATCTGGGGTCCTACGCGCTCTTGCGGCCCGACGAGTACCTTGGCAACGACCAGGCAATTCACGCTTCAAAATACCTGCTCGTGACGGCCATCGAAGACGCGCTGGCGATCGCTAACCACGTGATCGCCTCCGAGGGGTTGCGCGCGCCGGCCGACTACGCCGACGCCTTCCGCTCGCTAAAGGACGCCGATCTACTCGCCGCGGGGCTTTCGGACCGCCTGGAAGCGATGGCCCGCTTCCGCAATCTCCTCGTTCACGTTTACGCTGACGTCGACAACCGCCGGGTACACGCCTTCCTGAACGAGGACCTCGGAGACTTGGAGAAGTTCGCGGCATCGATCCTCGATAGCTTCCCGGAGCTCAAGCGCGAAGTCTGAAGACGGTGCCGGTCATGGACGAGCTCTGCGAGCGGCCTCGTTGAATTGACAATGCCGCGCCGCCTTCGAACGCTTCAAGCGAAATCGCCTTATTCTGGTTTGATGAGAAGGGACGACGCGACGCCGTTGGGAGTCTGTGGGGCGATCCGAGGCTCACTCCTGTGCGCCGAGCTCCTCGAGATGCTCGGCTTTCCACTGCATGGCCATATGGATGCGAGCGCGGCCGCCCGACAATGTGGATCATTGGCTTTCGCCACTGTCACAATGCGGGCATTAAAGCAGAGATTGGAGATTTACTCCAAATCCCCGAAGGATGGGGGAAGGGACATTGGGTGACCTGGAAGGATCGAGGACATGGCGCCCGGCTCGTCGTTCCTCGACATGGTCGAGATGCACACCAACGCGAACGCCGTCGCGAGCCATGCGGGCGACTTAGATCCAATGATCGCCCCCAACAGGGGCTACGGTTTGCGCTTCAAGTCCGGACTTGCGCGGGGAGCCTTCCGCGGTGCAAACGACCTCGTCGTGCCGACGGCGTCGGCGGTAGGCAGCTCGACGACGATCAAGCACTGTGACCACTTCAGCTACTTCGAGCGCGATCATCTGCGGGCCGCGATCACCGCTTGGAACCGGTAGCGTCCGATGGGCAGGTCTTCGATCTCGACGGACTCCCTGAACGGCTTCGAGGCCCTGCCTCGATGAACAGATGCGGGATCAGCGATATGTCCCGGCCGGGGACCTCATCATTCTCGAAGAAGGTACCGTCGAGCAACGCCTGCTCCACCGCCGCGATCTCGTCCTCGATGCGATGGTCCCAGCGCTCCCACTTGTCGATGTCCGGAATGTAGAGCAGGGACTTCGACGCTCCCTTGATCGCGAACGCGAACGTGCCCGTGAACTCCGCCCGATGGGGAACGGGGACCGCCCGCTGAGATCGGAAGAAGGGCTGGCTTGAGCGCCTGCGCCCGGGGCTCTTGCAGCTCGTGCCCGCGGATCGCGGCCGGGAGGGCGTGGCCGACACGAACCCCCTCGCAGCCGGCGCCGTCCTCGTCTCCCCGTATTTCTACTCCTTCGGCACCGCCTGCACGCACCACGGGCTCAGCGAGCAGGTCTTCTCGGAGGTGTACCTGGCCTGCCAGGAGCCGCGCCGGCGTGTGGTCTTCGCGAAGAAGGAGCAGGACCGGTGATCGAGGACAAGTTCGTCGACCTCTACGCGCGCAACAGCGGCCTGCGCGACAAGCTCGTCGCCGAGCGCGACGTCGTGCTGACCTACACTCTGCGCGCGCTGCTCGACACTGGCGTAATGGACCACCTGGCTTTCAAGGGTGGCACCTGCCTGCGCCAGCTGATCTTCGGCTCGGCCGGCCGTTTCTCCGAGGACATCGACTTCACCTTGGATAGCGACAGACCCGACGACGACGTGCTCATGGAGCTGGTCGAGGTTTTCAACGGCGAGCACCACGGCATCGCCTTCACCTTCGACGAGTACTACAAGACCAACGATGAGACCTCGTTCGGCGGCGATGTCCTGTACCGGCACGCCTGGAACGATGCCGGCCGCTTTCGACTACAAGTCAGCCTGCGCGAGCGACCCACGCTGCCGGTGACGGCGAGAGCCATGAAGGCGCAGCCGTACTTCAATCACCTCGAGTTCGAGATGTTCGACGTGCGCTCGCTCGAAGCGATCGAGATGATCGCCGAGAAGGTGCGCGCCGCGTTTCAGCGGGTCAAGTTCCGGGACCTCTCCGACCTCCACTGTTTCGCGACGACACCGTTCAATGGCGAGCTGCTGCGACGGCTGGCCGTGCTGAAGCTCTGGCAGGCACGCGACCCCTTCGATCCCGAGGCATTGTTCCAGAAGCTCCGCAGCGGCGACTACGACTGGGCCAGCATCCAGCGGCTGGTCCGGACCTCCGAGCGCATCGAGCCCGCCGAGATCATCTCGACAGTGGAAGCCCGCTTCGACGTCCTCCGCCAACTCACCGAGCTCGAGCAGCAGGTCATCGCCGACGCCAAGAGCGCCTGGAACGAGCCGCTGGCTGATCGGCTACGCGCCGAGATCCACGAGCTGGCGGCGGAATGATCGGTAGTGCAGTCGCCGGCTACGTGACGATCTGGTGGTACCGCGCGTAGGATCGACGGTTCGCCCACCGACGGAAATCCCTATCCTGAGCCAGCACCTAGATCTTCCTCCTTACGATCTTGACCCAGGTTTCGTACGCGTCGAGTATGCGGAAGAACCACTTGTCGGCGTCCTGCGCCGCCTTGGGATACTCGGCAAGGAACTTCCCCGGGCTGACGCCCCTCCTCTGATTCGCGTTTAGACGTACTGGGACTTTCCTTAGCATCTCGGTGAAGCCCTTGTTCCCCTTGGC